>NZ_LBBT01000254.1 GCF_001006285.1 Paraclostridium benzoelyticum | reverse complement strand
TAATATTAACTTTATCAGTTGTTATTTTTAGTACTACAGGATGTGAATCCTTAGGAGATTTTAACCTTTTTAAAAAATCAAATTCTAATAAAGAATATTCTATATCAAGTATGCTAGAAAATGCAGCTTTAACAGTTGAAAATATTACTTCTGATGTAATTGGATTCACAAAAGACTTTATAGGGAATGAAGATTTCAGAGAAGATGAGATAGAAAAAATTAAAGAACTACCAAACAATATTAAAGATAATATTGATATATTTGGAAAAAATTCGGATGGTTTTGGATTCAACGAAAGTAGTAGTATTGTAAAATGGGGGGCTGATGTATATCAAAAGGTTAAAGGTTTAATAAATGAGTTGATAGAATTAAATTAGAAGAGAAAAATAAGCATTATATAAAATAAAGCTATATCTTAATATTAAGATATAGCTTTATTTTATATAA
>NZ_LBBT01000253.1 GCF_001006285.1 Paraclostridium benzoelyticum | reverse complement strand
TAAAATTTTATAGTATAAAAATATAACTGTCTCAATCTTGAGGCAGCTATATTTTTACTTTAAGATTTCTTTTATTATATTTTCATTTAATACATTTTTTAAAGTTTCTTTATTTATATCATAATAATTCCATTTTCCTTGAGAAATTTTAACTATAAGATTATTATCAAGTAACAATTTTAAATGATATGATAGTTTTGACTGAGAAAGATCAAACTCATCCACTAACTTACACACACAAGTGCTACCCTTTTTATTTAAAGTTCTAAGTATCTCTAACCTTTTTTTATCAGCCAGAGCTTTAAATATATCTTCATAACTCATATACTATATTCCTCCAAATAGTTTTACTTTATTTATATTATAACACTTATTTACTAAAACTTACATTATGCACTTAACAATTTACAAAATAAGATATTTATTTATAGATTTATGCGTTTATGTTATTATTATAATATCACGTTTTAGAAGGAGGCTTTTATGAGGATACTATTTACAGAGTGGGCTATGAATATAGCTGAGCAAACCAAAGTTAGAAGTACTTGTGTGTCTAGGCAAGTAGGTGCAGTTATATGTATGGATAAACAAATAATAAGTACAGGTTATAATGGAGCTCCTTCTGGGGCTATTCACTGTACAGACATAGGATATTGCGAGAGAAGAAAAAGAGGCATTCCTTCAGGTCAAGGACTTGAATTGTGCAGAGCTGGTCATGCAGAGGCTAATGCAATTACACAATGTGCTAAAAATGGAACTAGTTGTAATGGTGCCGTTTTGTATGTGACAACTCAGCCTTGCGTATTTTGTTGTATAGCATTAATACAAGCCGGAATTAAAAAGGTTGTATTTAAAGGAGAATACCCTACTGGGCTAGGACTTCAACTATTGGAAGAGTCTGGTGTTGAGTATATAAAATATGAAGATGAACTCGAAAGCGAAAGAAAATCTGTTGAATTAAAACAAATAAGTGAAGCAAAAAGAATAGAAGAATTTTTGTCAAAACCAAAAAGATACTAAAAATAGGTGAACAATGATTTTAAAATCATCGTTCACCTATTTTTATAATAAATTTATATTGTTCAAAACATCAATTTTTTTATAGTTAGTCATATCAATATTTATTGGAGTTATAGAAATATACCCTTCTTCTATTGCTTGTATATCACTATCTTTTTCTTGGTCAAGCTTTCTTACTTGACCTCCAATCCAAACATATCTTTTTCCATAAGGACTTTTTCTTTCCTCTATGACATTATCATATTCCCTTATACCCAATTTAGTTATTTTATATCCTTTTATATCTCCATATGGTATATTTATGTTTAAAATGCAATCAGCAAATATATTCATTTCGCTCGTTAAGCTTTGTACTATTTTTTTTATATACACAGAAGCATCTTTATAAGTACCTCTTGATACATCAAATCCATCATACGATATAGCTATTGATGGTTTTTTTTGTATAAGCCCTTCAATAGCTGCCGAAACAGTACCTGAATAAATTACATCCGTACCCAGGTTAGCTCCATTATTTATTCCACTTAAAACTAAGTCAATTTCAATACCTTTTAAAATTGATTCAATCCCTACCTTAACGCAATCAGCAGGAGTGCCGCTTATAGAGTATGATTTTATTTTATCCGATATATGTTCTTCTTTAATCATTATAGGATCATGTATTGTTATGGCATGGCCCATAGCACTTCTTTGAGTATGAGGAGCTACTATATAAACATTTGCTATATCACTTATAGTTTTAGCAAGTTCTAAAATTCCATCAGCATAAATACCGTCATCGTTAGTGATTAATATATTCATATATACCTCCTAATTTTATTCGTATACAGAAAACTTCTCCCAAATTTTTTCTAAATCATCAAAGTATTCTTTTATATCATCTTTTTCTTTCATTCCTATTGATACTACAAGAGCATTGGATAAGCTCAATGCCGGAACAAGAGAATCAACAAATGATGCCATATTACTTTTTACTAATAGTGTCGTGTCTGCAACCGTAGCAATTGGGGCGAATAAACTATCTGTCATAGATATAATATGTGCGCCCTTACTTCTTGCATAATCTACTACTTGATAGCTTTTCTTTGAATATCTAGGGAAACTTATCGCAACAACAACATCTTCTTCTGTTATTCTTACAACCTGTTCAAACGCATCTCCCATATCCATCCTTATAATATGAACATTGTCTAATATGATATCTAAATAAAATCCTAAGTATTGAGCTATACTAAACGAACTTCTCATACCTAATATATATATTTTTCTAGCATTTAAAAGCTTATCAGAAGCTTGTTGGAACATTCTTTCATCTAAGTTTTCTAAAGTGTCCTTTATATTATCTATATCACTTTTTAAAACCTTACTTAAAATTTTACAGTCATCTGAATACTCCTGATTCATTTCTACCCTTTGCACAGTTGTCAACTTATTTTTTATAAGTTCTTGAAGAGCATCTTGTAGTTTTGGGTACCCGGAAAATCCTAAAGCATTTGCAAATCTTACTACCGTAGACTCACTTACTCCAACTTCTTCTCCAAGTTTAGATGCAGTCATAAATGCAACTTTATCATAACTTGATATTAAATATTGAGCTATAAGTTTTTGACCCTTACTAAGTCTTGGATATTGCTTTTGAATGTCATCAATTAGTTGTTTGCTATCTTTAAAATCTTTAGTTTCGTTCATTTTTTTCTCCTCATAATTACTAATGATTTATTATATTAAGCTATAAGCCTTTTTACATTTAACATAACTATATTATACCATCTTTTGCTACTTTTTTTAAATAATATATAAGTTTTTTACATTATTTATTTATAGCAAATTTATAAATGTAGTTATAACTGCCGAATTGAAGAATTCTATAAATAAAGCTCCAACCAGTGGTAAAATAAAAAATGCATTTTGACAAGGCCCAAACTTACTTGCAACCGATTCCATATTTGCTATTCCATTTGGAGTAGCTCCCATTCCAAATCCACAATGTCCTGCAGCTAATACTGCTGCTGTATAATCTTTTCCCATTATTCTAAATGTTACAAAATATGAAAATAAAATCATTAACATAGTTTGTATACTTAATAAAATGATTATAGGTACTGCTAAATCTATAAGCTCCCACAGTTTTAAACTACACATTGCCATAGATAAAAATAAAGATAAACAAATGCCGCCAATGCTAGAAAGTTCATTTTCAGGAGTTTTCCATGCTCCTTTTGCATCTGATAAATTTCTCATTATAGCTGCAACTAGCATAGCCCCTATGTAACTTGGCATAGTAATCTCTACACTAGAAAACCCTGCTGAAATTAAAGTACCAAATCCCATAGCTATTATAATTTGTATAGCTCCACTTACTAAACTTTGCTCAGACAATTTTGGTAAATTAACTTCGCATGCGCTTGTGTCAGAGTCTATTCCCGCTGATTCTAATTCTATTAAATTTTCATACTCATCCTCTTTATTTTCCAAATTGTGTTTTTCTACTAGCCTGTTTGCGATAGGTCCTCCTATAATGCTTCCAACTACTAATCCAAATGTTGCACACGCCATAGCTATGCTAAGAGCTCCATTTAACCCCTGAGCCTCCATAAGTGGTCCAAATGCCCCAGAAGCTCCATGTCCACCTGTCATTGAAACTGATCCTGCTATAAGCCCTAGTAAAGGGGTAACTCCTATAGCTTTTGCTGAAAAAATACCTATTATATCTTGAGCCAGAACTAATAAAACCGCAACAATTAAAAATTTTATTACTCCTACTCCGCCTTTTTTCAAAGCTTTAAAACTTGCTGTAAATCCTACGGTTGTAAAAAACGCTGTCATTAAAATTCCCTGTAGTGTCGTGTCGAATACTACAGCAATTACACCTGTTTGTCTTAAAACAAATGATATAATCGCAAAAGAAAAACCTCCTATAACTGGTGCTGGTATACAATATTTTTGTAATATATTAACCTTTGCTTTAATAAAAGATCCTATAAGAAGTACTATTGTTGTAAATGCAAGACTTTGAACCATATCTAAGTTCATTGTCATTATCCCTAACTCTTTTGATAATTCAAACATACGCATCCCTCCTAAATTATATAAAAACAACTAAAATACCTTTTAATTAAAAAATAATTATAATATTAAAAAATAAAATTCAAATGATTTATTATATATTTTTACTTCTTTTGATTTTATTTTCTGAAAATTAATGTTATTTTTTTTCGTATTTCAAATTATAACACAAACTGTTTTGAAATACGAAATTTTTTATTTTTTTTGTTTTTTATTTTTTATTTTTAATTAAAAGAGAAAGGAAAATTCCTTTCTCTTTTTAATATGCATAATTAACTAATGATCTCCCTAGTTCGAAAGCGTTTTCATTAAGTTCCTCTGTTCCTTTTGGAACTCTAGCTAATATAGCTTTTTTTAACATTTCGTTGTCTACACCTTCTATTGTTTCACTTATAACACCTAGTGCTACAATATTAGCTACCATAACCTTTCCTAATTTCTCCTTACTACTATCTATGATAGGAACTTTAATTACTTTTGCATTTTTTGTATCTATATTTTTTTCATCCACAGTAGAATCTATGATAACAATTCCATCATTTTTTACAGTATGTGAATACTGATCAAAAGATTTTTGAGTCAAACTCAATAATATATCAGCTTCTCTAACTTTTGGGAAATTAATTTCACCATCACTTATTATAACTTCAGCTTTACTTGCTCCACCTCTAGCTTCGGGACCATATGATTGAGTTTGAACAGAGTTTAAGTTTGATAATATAGCTCCTTCTGCAAGTATTATACCAGCTAAAATCAGTCCTTGTCCTCCTGATCCACTAAGTCTTATCTCTTTTCTCATATTCATTTCTCCTTATAATCATTTCACCCTATTTATTATTTTTTTATATTCATCTGTATATTCTGGCATTTTGTCACTTTTAAATATACCAAAAAATTGTTTATTTTCAAGTTTTTCTTCAGGTAATTTATCTTTTAGTGCTACATCAACATAATTATCTTTTAAAATATTCATAAGCGCTACAGCTGAACCCTTTTTATTTTTTCTACCATAGTAAGTAGGACATAAACTCATACCCTCAATGATAGAAAATCCTTTGTGAACTATACCTTTTTTTATGTATTCTATCATTTGTTTTGCATGATATGCAGTTCCTCTAGCTACAAATGTAGCGCCTGCCCCCTTAGATAATTCACATATATCAAAAGGCTTATCAATATTGCCATAAGGCGCTGTTGTGGCAAAGTCATTTGTATTAGTAGTTGGAGAATACTGACCTCCAGTCATCCCATATATATTATTGTTAAAAACAATTGTAGTTATATCTATATTTCTTCTACATGCATGTATAAGGTGATTACCTCCTATTGCTGTGCAATCCCCATCTCCAGTTACAACAATTACATGCATATCCGGATTTGCAAATTTTACACCTGTAGCAAATGGTATTGCTCTACCGTGTGTTGTATGCAAAGTATTAAAGTCTAAATATCCAGATGCTCTAGATGAACATCCTATCCCTGATACTACACATACGTTATCCTTATCTAAACCTAATTCGTCTATAGCAACCGCAATAGATCTCATAAGGATACCATGTCCACATCCAGGACACCATATATGTGGTAATCTATTTGATCTAAAATTATTTTCTACAACGCTACTTGGCATTTTACCACCTCCATAACCTTATCAACAATATCTTCCGGTGTTATAATTTCTCCATTGTATTTATTAATTCCAACTACATTGCAATCACTATCACAAACTCTTTGAACCTCTTGTATCATTTGTCCATAATTTAGTTCAGGAACATATATATTTCTGACATGTTTGCTTAATTCTTTAACTTTTTCTTCAGGGAATGGCCATACTGTTTTTATAGTAAATAATCCAGCTTTAATACCATTGCTTCTTAATGTATCTACTGCATCTTTTGTACATCTACTCATACATCCAAAAGTTATAAATAACTCTTCGCAGTCATCTACGTTATATTCTTCACAAATTAATATATCGTCTAAATTTTCATTAATTTTATTCATTAATCTATCCATAAGTTTTTTTGTTTGTTCTGTACTATTTGTTGGGAATCCTGTTTCATCGTGCATAAGACCTGTTACATGATATCTGTATCCATCTGAGAAGTTTGCCATTGGAGGCACTAGAGTTGTTTGATCGTATATTTTGTATTCATTTTTATTCGCTTTAACTTTTTGTCTATCATATATTTCAAGTTCATTTTCATTAGGTAGTTCAACTTTTTCCCTCATATGTCCTATAACTTCATCTAATAATAGTATTACAGGAGTTCTATATTTTTCTGAGAAATTAAATGCTTTTACTGTCAAATCAAAAGTATCTCTTACACTTGTTGGCGATAACGCTATTATTGGGTGATCTCCATGAGTTCCCCATTTAGCTTGCATTAAATCTCCTTGAGCTGGAGATGTAGGAAGCCCCGTACTAGGACCACATCTTTGTACATTTACTACTACACATGGAATTTCTGCAAGTGATGCATATCCAATATTTTCTTGTTTGAGTGAAAAACCTGGCCCACTAGTTGCAGTCATTGATTTAAGCCCTGTTAAAGATGCTCCAATAGTCGCTGCCATGGATGCAATTTCATCTTCCATTTGTATAAATTTTCCACCAACTTTTGGCAACATGTATGATGAAATTTCAGCTACTTCGGTAGATGGTGTTATTGGATAACCTGCAAAGAATTTCATCCCGGCATATAATGCACCATGTACACAAGCTTCATTTCCTTGTAACAATTTTACTTTTTTATGCATAACGCTCTACCCCCCTTATTATTTTTCTTCTTTAGATATATAAATAGCATAATCTGGACATCTAAGTTCACATAATCCACAAAGTACGCAATTTTCTATATCGTCTACAGAGATTATATTGTTCTCTAATTTTAAAACTTTTTTAGGACAGTATTCTACACAAATACCGCAACCTTTACACCAGTTAGTATCTATTGTAAGTCTTCCTTTTTCCAAATTTATCTCCCCCCCTACAACTTTTACTTTCACTTTAATAGTAGCTATTTCTTCTGCCAATTGCAATTATTATTTCATTTTTAGGGATATTCCTACATTTTTGCAATTTTGCCATGCAAACTTTCATACTTACATATAAGTATTATTATATTTTATAAAATTTAATTATAACTAAAGTATAAGTTCATTGATTTCATGGGA
>NZ_LBBT01000252.1 GCF_001006285.1 Paraclostridium benzoelyticum | reverse complement strand
TAAAAAAATATAATTTTTTCGAAATTTTTATATACTTATCTAAAAAAAAATGATAATATATATAAGTATTTTTATTGTATGTATACAAAATACAGTACTGAAATTATAAAATGATATTAGTAAAATAGGAGGATTATTAAATGACAAATGAAACAAAAGTAAAAGTTGTAACTGCTGATCCTTCAGCATTAGGACTTTTCGGACTAGCAATGATAACATTAGTTGCATCATCTTCTAAGTTAGGTTTAACTTCTGGAATATCTTTAGTTTTACCATGGGCTATATTCTTAGGAGCTACTGCTCAATTATTTGCATGTATAAACGACTTTAAACACAATAATACATTTGGAGCTACTGCTTTTGGTGGATATGCATTCTTCTGGTATGCAGTTGGTTTTACTTGGTTAATACAAAACGGAGTTTTTGGACCTGAATTACAAGCTTCTGCTGATCCTAAGCAATTAGGTTTTGCTTACTTAGGATATTTAATATTCACATTATTTATGACTGTTGGAGCTATGGAAACTCATAAAGTATTATTTATAATATTTGTTCTTATAGACTGCTTATTCATAGGATTAACTTTAAGTTCATTTGGTATAATGGAACACGTTGCTCATCAATTTGCAGCATATTCTGAGTTAGGAATAGCAATATTCTCATTCTACGGTTCTGCTGCTGCTGTTTTAAACACTCACTTTGATAGAGTATTTTTACCTGTAGGAAAGCCATTTGGAATATTTAAAAAGTAATTATTTTTAGAGAGAACTAGATATATTTAATATTGTATCTAGTCCTATTATATTAATATAGATAAAGAGGGCATGCTTTAAATTTAAAGCATGCCCTCTTTTTATTCATTATATGCCAAATTATAAATTTTAATATTTTGTACATACTATTATAGATTAGTTATTAAATTAGAAAGGGTGTTTTAATGATTCTAACTAAAAGTATTAAACGAAATGTAGAACTTATGAAAGAACACCTCCCTTTAGATAAAAGTTTTGACGTTATCCAAAGAGAGGTTATTGTCGGGGGAAAAAGCTGTTACTTATTCTTTATTGATGGTTTTATAAAAGATGAAGTAATGGAAAGAATACTTTCTGGCTTTTTTAAAATATCGGAAAAAGATTTTGAATCCGTTCATGAGTTAAAAGATTTTATACATAAATATATTCCATATATAGAAGTTGCAAAAGAAAACAAATTAAAAAATATAGCTAAAGAAGTTCTCTCTGGACCTATGGCTATATTAATTGACGGTTTTGATGAAGCTATCATCTTAGATGTTAGGACATATCCTGTCCGTGGCATAGGTGAGCCAGAAAAAGAAAAAGCACTTAAGGGTGCAAAAGATGGATTTGTTGAAACTATCGTTTTTAATACCGCTCTTGTAAGACGAAGAGTGAAAGACCCTGATCTTATATTTGAGATGTTTAGCGTTGGTCAGAGATCTAAAACAGATGTAGTTATTGGATATATAGATGGATTAGTGGACAATAAAACATTAAAGCAATTAAAAAAGCAAATAGATGAAATAAATGTAAAATCATTAGTAATGAGTGAACAAAGTATAGTTGAGGCTCTTGTTCAGAGTAGATGGTATAACCCATTTCCAAAAGCTCGATACACAGAACGTCCCGATGTTGCGGCTGCTCATGTTTTAGAAGGTAAAATTTTATTAATAATAGATAATTCGCCTAATGCAATAATACTACCTACTACAATATTTGATTTCTTACAAGATGTTGATGATTTTTATCAACCTGTAATAATAGGGAATTATTTAAGACTAATTAGAAATTTCACATTATTAGCTACACTTATATTAACCCCTTTGTATACACTAGCTATAAGGTATGCATCTGATCTTCCAGTGTGGTTGCAATTTATAACCCCAAAAGACCCATATGATGTTCCTATTTTCCTACAGTTTTTGATTTTGGAATTTTCTGTAGATGCACTTCAACTTGCATCACTTAATACCCCAGGTTCACTAGGTATGTCATTATCTGTTGTTGGCGCTCTTATATTAGGTGATTTCGCAGTACAAACAGGTTGGTTCATACCACACACTATACTATATATGGCTATTGTTGCACTTGGAAGTTATTCTCAGCCAAGTATAGATTTAGGGTATTCTATAAAAATGGTCAGAATACTTCTCTTAGTTTTAACAGCAGCCTTTAATATTTGGGGATTTGCAGCTGGATTAATAATTGCACTTATCCTTCTAATGACAAATAAAACAATAACTGGTAAAAACTACTTATATCCACTTATTCCATTTGAGTACAGCGCCCTAAAAAGGTTAATTTTTAGAGTTAAACTAGATACTAAAAGTGAAGGGAAATAGTATTTTAAATATGATGCCAATACATTGGCATCATATTTTTTCATTGAACAAATTAAATAAAATGTGATAACTTTACACACTTAATTTAATTTGTTTATTTATATTTTATTTAAATTTAATTACTCTTAATTGTAAGTAGTTTAAATAAATTATGGGGGTAATATAATGGGTAACTTTCAAAATATTAAAACTTTAAAACCAAAAGATATAGAAAACAAAAATGCGTATTTAATAGGAGGAGGTATAGCTTCTTTAGCTGCAGCTGTATTTTTAATCAGAGACGGTCACATGGATGGTAGCCATATTACTATTTTAGAAGAAACAGATATCCTTGGTGGCGCTATGGATGGATCTGGCAGTTTCGAAAATGGTTATTTAATTCGTGGCGGCCGCGAAATGGAAGAACACTACGAATGCACTTGGGACTTATTTTCTAGTATCCCATCTTTAGATGACCCAACCGTAACTATTTTAGAAGAATTTAGAGATTTAAACCTTAAAGACCCTAATGAATCTACATGCAGGATTTTAGAAAACTGTGGAGAAAAAGGCGACTTTTCCTCTCTTGGTCTAAATGATCTTCATATAAAACAACTAGCTAAACTTTTCCTTGCAACAGAAGATGAACTAGGGCAAACTACAGTTGATCAATTTTTCGATAAATCTTTTTTTGATACTAATATGTGGTGTTTTTGGCGTTCTATGTTTGCATTTGAGACTTGGCATGGTGTTGTAGAAATGAAAAGATACATGGAGCGTTTTATCCACCTACTTCCAGGTATGAATTCAATGAAAAACATTATGTTTAGCAAATATAATCAATATGATTCTTTTATACTACCTTTAAAAAATTGGTTAAAGTCTAAAGGTGTTATATTTAATTTAAATTCTCAAGTCACAAATTTAAGTATGGAAATTAATGAAGATATAAAAAAAGTTACAGCTATACATTTATTAAGAGGTAAAAACAAAGAGGTAATCAATATAACAGAAAATGATTTAGTTTTTGTTACTACAGGGTCTATGACAGAAAATTCAACTATTGGAAATATGGACACTGCACCTGTTTTAAACTCAGATGAAGGAGCTTGTTGGACTTTATGGAAAAATATATCTAAAAACCATCCATCATTCGGAAATCCAGAAGTATTTTGTAGTGATATAGACAAAAGTAAGTGGGAATCATTTACTATCACATGCAAAGATTCTAAACTAATAAAGAAACTTCAAGATTTAACTGGAAGAGATCCATATTCAGGAAAAGTTGTTACAGGTGGAATTATAACTATAAAGGATTCTAATTGGCTATTGAGCATAACTTGTAATAGACAACCTCATTTTATAAATCAACCTAAAGATGTTATTGTATTATGGGCTTATGGCCTTTTCCCTGATAATATTGGTAACTTTGTTAAAAAGAAAATGTGCGATTGTACAGGTTATGAATTAGCAATGGAACTTTTATATCATATGGGGTTAGAAGATGACATTCCAGAAATTTTAGCTACAATTAACGTTATACCATGCATGATGCCATATGTTACTAGTCAGTTTATGCCTCGTACAAAAGGAGATCGCCCAGATGTTGTACCTAAAGGAAGTGTAAATTTTGCATTCTTAGGTCAATTCGTTGAAATACCTGGTGATTGTGTATTTACTGTTGAGTACTCTGTTCGTTCAGCAATGATGGGAGTATACAGTTTACTTAATATAGATAGAAATATACCTGAAGTACATCCTTCAAAATATGATATACGTTCCATATCCGCAGCAACAAAAACATTGTATGGTAAAAGACCTTTACCAGGCGAATTCTTAATAAAAAAATTATTACAAAACACAAGTCTAGATGGTTTGATCTAAATAAAAAAACAATGTAGTCAGTTGACTACATTGTTTTTTTATTTAGATTCGCTCCTAATCAATAGTTTATGAACGTCTCCATTAACTATTTTATTGAGATTTTCAATTATTTGCTTAGGATTTTCTTCCATTTTATTTTTTATCCACTCTAATAATAAGCCAGTTAGAGAAATCTTATAGTAATTTAAAACAAATTCTTTTTCTATTTGTGAAATGTCAATTTCTTCAGAAAGATCATTTACTACTTTAAAAACTAGCTTATATACAGCTTTATGTACATGCATTTCTAATTGCTTTAAATCTATAGAATTATAAATATTAAAAATCATTTTTTTATTTTTAGATAAATAATTTAAGATTTTTAAAAAACTCTGTTGCCATTCTTCAAATGTAATATTTTCTTTTATCTCTTTATTAATCTCTGTCTTTAAAATCCACTCTAAAAGATCGTAAATATCTTTAAAATGATAATAAAATGTACGTCTATTTACACCACAATCTTGTACAATATCATTAATTGTGATTTTATTTAATGATGTTGTGTTCATTAAACTTTTTAATGATGAAGCCAAAGCTTTTTTTGTTATTTGCGACATAAACAAAGTTTCCTTTCATCAATATAAATATATTATATTTTACCTAAAATGTATAGTCAACGATTACAAAACTCTAAAATCAGAAAAAATAATTTTCAATTTAACAATTCTAATTTTTTTAAATTATATATGTAGTAATATTATTTTACAATTTAGGATAACCTTATCATTGTAAATACTCATTTTTTTAGTTTTACAATTTCTTTTGTATATGGTATACTTAATCAGTTATTTAATATCGGAAGGAGAGTTTTTGACAATGACAAACAAAAACAAAATAATAAACATAGCAGTTATCGCCCATGTCGATGCTGGTAAATCAACATTAGTTGATGCCTTCTTATCTCAATCAGGAGTTTTCAGAGATAACGAAGTTGTAAAAGATTGTGTAATGGATAGTAATGACCTAGAGAAAGAAAGAGGTATAACAATATACTCTAAAAACTGTGCTATAAACTATAATGATTATAAAATAAACATAGTAGATACACCTGGACATAGTGACTTCTCTTCTGAGGTTGAGCGTGTTATAAAGACTGTTGATACAGTTATATTATTAGTAGATGCTAGTGAAGGTCCAATGCCTCAAACTAGATTCGTTTTACAAAAATCATTAGAAGCTGGCCTTAGACCAATATTATTTATAAATAAAATAGATAAGCAAGATCAAAGAGCTGAAGAAGTTGTTGATGAAGTATTTGATTTATTCGTTGACTTAAATGCAACTGATGAGCAATGTGAGTTCCCAATAATATACGGTATAGCTAAGCAAGGAATTGCTAAAAAAGAAATGGACGACGATAGCAACGACTTATCTCCTCTATTTGAAACTGTAGTAAATCACGTTGAAGCTTACCCTGATTATGCATCTGAGCCTTTACAACTTCAAGTGTCTGCACTTGCATATGATGATTATGTAGGTAGACTTGGAATAGGTAGAGTTTACAAAGGAACAGTAAAAAATGGATCTCAAGTATCTGTTTGTAAAGCTGATGGAACTGTTGCTAGAGGAAAAATATCAAAACTTACAGTTTACGAAGGACTTCGTCAAGTTGAAAAAGAAGAAGCATATGCTGGAGATATAGTAGTTGTAGCTGGTATGCCAGATATATCTATAGGAGAAACTATATGTGATTCAGATAATCCATTACCAATGGAACTTATTCATATAGAAGAACCTACTCTATCAATGAACTTCTTAGTAAATGATTCTCCATTCTGTGGTAAGAGCGGTAAATTTGTTACTACTAGACATATAAAAGATAGATTAGATAAAGAATTAGAAGTTAATGTTGGTTTAAAAGTTGAGCCAATGGATACTACTGATGGATTCAAAGTATCTGGACGTGGAGAGCTTCACTTATCAATATTACTTGAAAACATGAGACGTGAAGGATATGAAATAGGAGTTTCTAAGCCAGAAGTTTTATTCATAAAAGAAGACGGAAAATTAATGGAACCTATGGAAAAAGTTATAGTTAACTGTCCAGAAACTTATTCAGGAACTGTTATAAACAAGTTAAACTTAAGAAAAGCTATGATGGAAGCTATGGAAATAGAAGGAGACTATGTTAAAATAACATTTATAGCTCCTACTAGAGGTTTATTAGGATATAGAAGTGAATTCATAAACGATACTCGTGGAGAAGGAACTATAGTTAGATCATTCGAAAGATACGAAGAGCACAAAGGTGCTATACCAGGAAGAACTAATGGAGTTTTAGTTGCTCAAGGTGCTGGTAGTACTATGGCTTATGCTCTTAGTGCACTTAGTGAAAGAGCTCAAATGTTCGTTGATCCAGGTGTTGACGTTTACGAAGGTATGATAATAGGTATGAACTCAAGAAAAGACGATATGGTTGTTAACCCTTGTAAGAACAAGAAATTAACTAACGTTCGTGCTTCTGGTACTGATGATGCAGTTAAATTACAAGCTGCTAGAACATTTACATTAGAAGAAGCTCTAGAGTTTATAGATGATGATGAGTTAGTTGAAATAACTCCAGATTCTATCAGACTTAGAAAAAGATTCTTAAATGAAAATGAAAGATTAAGATATAACAAATCTAGACAAGCTAATAAGTAATTAATAAAAAGGAGCTGTGCATTAACAGCTCCTTTTATTTTATACTTCTACAATTATAGGGAATATACTAGTTCCTCTCTTTAGTTTAACATACAGATGCCTATCAACAGCTTTTTTAACTCGAGATTTCATTACACTCCACTCTAATATATCATTTTCTAAGCATTTTTCAACTTCATTTAATACAATAGCTTTTACATCATCTATTAAATCTGTAGCTTCCCTTGCATATATAAACCCTCTAGTTATTATATCTGGCCCTGCTACTATAGACTTGCTTTCTTTATCTATACCTATAACAATTGTCATCATCCCGTTTTCTGCTAAATATTTTCTATCCCTTAAAACAATATTACCTACATCTCCAACGCCGATACCATCTACATATACAGTCCCTACTCTTATCTTTCCATTTTTTTTAGCAGTTTTTTTATTTAGTTCAACAACTTCTCCGTTATCTAAAATAAATACATTTTCTTTTTTTATTCCTAATTTAACGGCTAAATTTTTATGATGTACTAAATGTCTATACTCTCCATGTACTGGCATAAAAAATTTTGGATGAACCAAGGTATGTATAAGTTTCAATTCTTCTTGATATGCATGCCCTGAAACATGCACAGCCTCTAAATCTTTGTATATTACTTCTGCTCCTTTTCTATACAGTTGGTTTATAACTTTTGAAATAAGCTTATCATTTCCTGGTATAGGTGAGGCTGATATTATAAATAAGTCATTATTTTTTATTTTTATTTTTTTATGTGTATCAAAAGCTATTCTAGCAAGTCCTGCCATAGCTTCTCCCTGGCTGCCTGTAGTTATTATAGTTATTTCATCATTATTATAGTTTTCCATTTCATCAATACTTATTTTATAGCCATCAGGGATATTTAAATATCCAAGCTCTATAGCCACAGCTGATACATTTTCCATACTGCGCCCGCTAAATACAACTCTTCTATTATTAGCTACAGATGCATTAACAATTTGTTGCATTCTATGTATATTAGATGCAAATGTTGCAACTATTATCCTACCTTTTTTACCATTAAAGATTCTGTCTAATGTTTCTCCTATAGTTTTTTCAGATAACGAATGTCCTTTCCTTTCTACATTTGTACTATCAGCTAATAACAGTAACACGCCTTTCTTACCTATTTTAGATATACTCTCTAAATCCATTCTTCTACCATCTATAGGAGTATAATCAACTTTAAAATCTCCAGTATGAAGTATAACTCCTATTGGTGAATGTATGCAAATAGCACATGCATCTGCAATACTATGAGTTACACTTATAAATTCAATTTTAAAATATTCTAACTGAATTAGCTGTTTATCTTCTACTGAATTTAAAGTGCATATATCTAATATATTATGCTCTCTTAACTTATTTTCAATTAGACCTATAGTTAACTTAGTTCCGTATACAGGCATATTTATTTGCTTTAATATGTATGGAATAGCCCCAATATGATCTTCATGCCCATGGGTAACAAACATTCCTTTAACCTTATCTTTATTTTCTATTAAATAAGATATATCTGGAATTAATAGATCTACACCATACATATCTTCATCTGGAAATGATAATCCTCCATCTATAATAATTATTTCATCTTTATACTCTATCACCGTTATATTTTTTCCTATTTCTCCAAGCCCACCTAATGGAATAACTTTTAATTTATCTATATTTGATTTTATTGAACTCTCCATTTAATAACACCTCTCTAATTTTTTTATTCCCTTTCTACTTATTATGTATATTTTTCACATCTATTAGTCTCTTCTTTTATAAATATTGTGATAGTATTTATAATTTATTTAATTTAAAACTGTTGACAGAGTTATAACTTTATTGTATTATTAATTTGTAGTTAATAATAGTAATGATTACTACTTTTAATTTTAAGGAGGAATATATAATGAAAAAATTTGTTTGTACAGTGTGTGGATATATACATGAGGGAGAAACTGCTCCAGAAATCTGTCCAGTTTGTAAAGTTGGAGCTGATAAATTTAATGAAATGTCAGGAGAAATGGTTTGGGCTGACGAGCATAGAATAGGTGTTGCTAAAGGTATAGATGCTGAAATAGTTGAAGGTTTAAGAGCTAACTTCGTTGGAGAATGTACAGAAGTTGGTATGTATTTAGCTATGAGCCGTCAAGCTGATAGAGAAGGTTTCCCAGAGGTAGCTGAAGCTTATAAAAGAATAGCATTTGAAGAAGCTGAGCATGCAGCTAAATTTGCTGAATTATTAGGAGAAGTTGTTGTTGCTGATACTCAAGCTAACTTAAAAGCTAGAGTGGAAGCTGAATACGGTGCAACTGAAGGAAAATTAAAAATAGCTAAAAGAGCTAAAGAATTAGGACTTGATGCTATACATGATACAGTTCATGAAATGTGTAAAGATGAAGCTAGACATGGTAAAGCATTCTTAGGCCTACTAGAAAGACATTTTACTAAATAATATTTTATTGCCATTTCTCAATTCACATAATCCTAGAGTAGCTTAATTATTAGGCTACTCTATTTTATTATTTTTAATTTTAGTTTATAATATAATTTGATTATAAATTAACTTTTTAGGGTATATTTATGATAAAAACAATGATAAGCAGGTGGTATTTTGAAATTTTCAAAACAAAGAGAACTTATACTAAACGCCGTTAAGGACAACACTGTTCATCCTACTGCAGATTTTATATATGATTATCTAAAGAAGGATAATCCAAACTTAAGTTTAGGTACTGTTTATAGAAACTTATCTCAACTTGTAAGTCACGGCTATATTCAAAAAGTTAGTATGCCTGGTCTTCCTGATAGATTTGATGCTAATGTAATAGAGCATAACCATATGATTTGCGACGTTTGTGGAAACATACAAGACATTCATTCAGATATATTAAAGAATATTCCTTCAGCTATTTCTAACGAACTCAATATAGAAATTACATCTTGTACTGTTATACTTCATGGGATTTGTAAAAATTGTAAATAAGGTCATATAATAAGAGGCACTGTATAGTGCCTTATTATATTTTACAATCCAATCATTTTATTATATAATGAATTGTCGTAGTTTTTATAAATATATTCACATATATAGAAGGAGGTTTTTATGGGTATTAAAATAATTACAGATAGTACATCTTACATACCTGCCGAATACATAGAAAAATTTGATATACAAGTAGTCTCTCTTAATGTTTTTATGGATAATGAAAGTTTCCGTGAATTGGACTTAGATAATAAAACTTTCTATACTAAAATGGATGCTTTATCTGAGATACCTAAATCATCTCAACCAGTTCCAGATGAAATGCTAAATAGCTTTAAAAATATAGTAGAAAATGGTGACTCTATTTTAGGAATTTTTCTATCTTCTAATATGAGTGGGACCTATTCTAGCGCTAACTTAATAAAAAATATGATTTTAGAAGATTATCCTAATGCAGATATTAATATAATAGATTCAAAAACAAACTGTATGCAAATGGGATTTGCAGTTATTGAAGCTGCACGTTTGGCCATTGATGGTAAATCTATGGATGAAGTTATAGATCGAACAAATAAAGTTTTATCTAATAGTAAATTTTTATTCTCCCCTGATACTCTAGATTATTTGAAAAAAGGAGGCAGAATAGGAAGTGCCTCAGCGCTTTTAGGATCTATATTGCAAATAAAACCTATTTTAACAGTTACAGATGGTACAACTTCTGTTTTTACAAAAGTAAGGACTAGAAAAAAAGCTATAGATAAACTAGTCTCTACATTTTTTGAAGAAATTGATAAAAAAGGTCTTGGAGATGTAATTGTACATCATATAAATTGCGAAGATGAAGGTATTCAACTTGCTAGTTATTTAGAAAAAAAATTAAATACTACTGTCAAAATCCAGTCTATCGGACCTGTGATCGGTCTTCATGTTGGCCCTGGAAGTATTGGTATAGCTTTTTACACAAACATAGACTAAAAAATAAAAGCCTTAGGAAAATTTCTAAGGCTTTTTTATATATTATCTTTATTTATATACTGTCATCAACTAAGTTTTCAGATATATATGCAGCAACATATAATCCGTACATTAATACTAATAAAACTGAAGTTATTAAAACTATAGTCATATCCTATCACTTCCTTCTTAACTCTAATTGTAGTTTTTCAATGTGAAATCTATATGATTTTGATATGTTTTTTGAATTAATTATTTTTGCTAAATTAAAACTACATATTATTCATTTGAATTTTTATACATATAATTATTATTTACCTTATATATGTTATATCATTAACTAAGATTTTCACAGTTACATTATTGTAATGTTTTTCTATTTAATAATTTAAAAATCATATATGTAATATGTCTTACAAATTTTGATATATTTTTAATCTTTCCAATATTCCTTCATTTTCTTCAAAAAAATTAATCAAATTGTTTATTCTTACTAAAGTTTCTAGACTTATCGTATGTTCTATTTTTTCCGTTTCTTCATGCAAGTATTCATCTAATCCGATTAATTTTAAAAATTCGTATATAGTATTATGTCTTTCTAAAAATTTTTTTCCCATATCTGCACCTAAATCGCTTAAATTTATTGATCCATAAAGTTCATGTGTTAATAATTTTTTTTGCTGTAATTTTCTTACCATATTACTTACAGATGATGGTTTTATATTTAAAGCTTTTGATAAGTCTTTTATTTTTACACTTTCATTTTCACTTTGTAATCTATAAATCATTTCAATATAGTCTTCTTCATTAGGACTTAGACTATTATCTTTCATATATTCTTTAAATGTATAAAACTGATTAAGATCCCTCAAACTTTCTCCTCCTAAATCCAATCTCATATCTACTATATTAGATTTTCATGTAATATATTCTAAATTAATGTAACATCATCATAAAATTTTTCATAATATTTATTGTAAGAAATTTAGCTTAAGCTAAAATCTTTTCTTACTTTATTAAAATGGAGGTATTTTTATGGTAAAGCTTACTGATGTAGATATTTATAGCACCGTTAAGGTAGAAGGACTTTTATCAGAAGGTTACCTAAGAGAGCGAATGTTAGCGCTTGGTTTAACTAATGGTGCTTTAATAGATGTCGTTAGACGTGGTCCTAAAGATAATTTAACTGTATATAATATACGAGGTGCTATGATTGCACTTAGAAAAGAAGAAGGTCAAAAAATTTTAGTTTCATATATATAAACCTTAAATTTAAAGGGGGGAGAAAATTATGGGGTTAACTTATAATTCAACTAAGATAAAATCATTAAAAGATATGTTTAACATAGACAAAAAAGATAATCAATATATAATAGCTCTTGCTGGAAATCCTAATACCGGAAAAAGCACTGTTTTTAATTATTTAACTGGACTTAAGCAACATACTGGAAATTGGCCGGGAAAAACAGTATGTACAGCTAGAGGTGATTTTAAGTATAATTCAAAAGATTTTGCTTTGATTGATTTACCAGGTACTTATTCATTATTTGCAGCATCCCAAGAAGAAATAGTAGCCCGTGATTTCGCTTGCTTTGGAAATCCAGATGCAGTTATAGTTGTGGCTGATGCCACTTCATTAGAACGTAATTTAAATTTAGCCTTTCAAATAATGGAACTTACCGATAATGTTATACTTTGTATAAACCTAGTTGACGAAGCAAGAAAAAAAGGTATTTTTATAAATAAAGAAATTATAGAAAGTCAACTTGGAATTCCTGTTGTTTTAACATCAGCTAGAAGCGGCGAAGGTATGGATAATTTACTCAAAACTTTAGACTCTGTCGTAACCAACTCTTATCACTATAATAATAAAATAATAAAATATGATGAAAATATAGAAAATCTATTGAAAATTATAGAAAGTGATTTATCCTCAAGTATACCTTATATAAAATCTAGGTGGCTAGGGCTTAGATTAATTGATGGAGATATCAGTATATATGACTCTATGAATAATTATATAAGTGGAGACTATAAAACTGAGATCGATAAAATTAAATCAAAATTACCAGATGATATTAATAAAACTTCAATTAGAGACTCTATGAGTATGACTATGTATGGATATGCAAAAAATCTTTATGATAAAAGTGTTATCATAAAAAATAAAAGTAAATTCCATAGAGATGAAAAAATTGATAAAATAATTACCTCTAAAATATTTGGATTACCTCTAATGCTTTTAATGCTTTGTGTAATTCTTTGGATTACTATTGAAGGTGCCAATGTTCCATCAAATCTTCTATCTAATTTATTATTCAAACTTGAACCTATTTTGTATAGTATTTTATCATCTATTCAGTGTCCTTTGTGGTTAAATGAAATGATTAGTTTTGGAATGTACAGAACTCTTGCATGGGTTATTTCCGTTATGCTTCCTCCTATGGCAATATTTTTTCCACTATTCACTCTACTTGAAGATTTTGGTTATTTGCCTAGAGTGGCCTTCAATCTAGATCATATGTTTAAAAAAGCTTGCTGCCATGGTAAACAATGTTTAACTATGTGTATGGGCTTTGGATGTAATGCAGCTGGTGTTATAGGATGTAGAATTATAGATTCTCCTAGAGAAAGATTAATTGCTATACTTACAAATAATTTTGTCCCTTGTAATGGACGTTTCCCTACATTAATAGCTATAGCTACAATTTTTTTCACATATTTTATCAAAAACTCTTTTGTAAGTAGCACTATTGTTGCTCTTTGTATAGCACTTTGTATAATATTTGGAATTGTAATTACTTTATTAGTTTCTTATATTTTATCTAAAACACTATTAAAAGGGGTTCCTTCAACTTTTACATTAGAACTTCCACCTTACAGAACACCTAAAATAGGTAGAGTTATATATACATCTATAATAGATAGAACTATTTTCGTATTAGGTAGAGCGGTAGTAGTTGCAATACCTGCAGGTCTTATTACATGGGTATTTGCAAATATTTATATAGGTGATATGAGTGTATTATCACACGTAGCAAGCTTTTTAGATCCAATCGCAAGCTTCATTGGACTTGATGGGTTTATATTACTTGCATTCATTTTAGGATTTCCAGCAAACGAGATTGTAATACCAATACTATTAATGTCTTATTTAGCAACAGGTTCCATGATTGAATTTGATAGTTTAAATGCACTTGGAGAGGTTTTGAAAGATAATGGCTGGACTTATTTAACTGCCATAAATACAATGTTATTTAGCCTTTTACATTGGCCTTGTGCAACAACACTATGGACAATAAAAAAGGAAACACAAAGTCTTAAATGGACTGCAGTTGGATTTTTAATGCCTACTCTAGTTGCGTTTATAGTATGTTTTTCAACAACTTGTATATTTAATTTATTTGGCTTAGCTTAATTTAATTTATTAAAAAGACTGTTTCAAATTAATTTGAAACAGCCTTTTTATATATCAGCACAAACTATACCTATTATGCCAGGTCCTGTATGTGAGCATATACTTGAACTAACATTTTCAACTATTATATTACTTACATCGAATTCTTCTTCTATTTTTTCTTTAAATGAAATAATCTCAAGTTCATTATCTCCATAAGTAAGCATTACTCTTTTTTTGCTTAAATCATTTCCTATATTTTCTTTTATTGTATTTATTATTTTATTTAAAACTTGCTTTTTTCCTCTTACTTGCCCTACAGGCTTTACAATACCTTCTTCTACAGAAAGGATCGGCTTTATATTTAACATATTTCCTATAGTTGCCTTTGCTAAAGACAGCCTTCCACCCTTTTGTAAATAATCTAATGTATCTACAGTAAAAAATATTTTTATACTTTTCTTAACTTCTTCTAGATGATTGATTATATTAAATACAGGTTCTCCATTTTCAATCATTTCTGCTGCTGATAAAACAAAGCAAGAACTACCTATAGATAAATTTTTTGTATCAAATATATATACCTTTCCATCTAAGTCGTTTTTTGCCATAGTTGCGCTTTGTAATGTTCCTGATGCAGCTGATGAACCGCCTATATAAAGTATATCTTTACCTTCACTTATGTATTTTTTAAAAGTATCTAAAAATTGTATATATGTACATTGAGATGTTTTAGGCATATTTTCACTATTTCTTAACATCTTATAAAACTCTTCTTTGCTTAAATCAACTCCATCAATATACTCTTTATTATCAAATATAATAGTTAATGGAACTACATGTATATCATATTTATTTATCAATTCTTTAGGTATATCCGACAAACTGTCACATACCAATTTTATATTACTCATTTAAATTCCTCCAAAACTATAACTTTACAAATATAATACTTTCTTATATTATGCTTTAATATAATTATAAAGTATTATCACCTGGTATTAATTATAATAGCATATATATTTTTTTATTTCTACTATAATATTTTTCTAAATAAAAAACCTCCTTTTAACCAAAAGGAGGTTTTTTATATTTTTATTTTAGGCTTTCTCTCTTCTTTTTATCTAAATAGCTAACTGCGTTAAGTGCAGCTATTTGCCCTTGCCCTGCTGATTTTAAATATTGATATGGCTTACCTGCACAATCCCCACAAGCATAGCATCCTGGTATATTAGTTTCCATATTTATATTAACTTTTATATGTACTCCTTCAGTTTCTATTCCTGGTACTAAAGCCTTTGGAGAAGCACTATCTTTCATAACAAATACACCATCAACATCTAATTCTTGATTTCTAAGCTTCAATTTATTAACTAAATTATCACCTTGTATCTCAAGCGGAAAATCTTTTATAACATCTATATCTTCATTTAAATTAAGTTCATTTTTATGCATAGGTATAAAATATGTTTTAGCCGCAATTTCACTCAAGAAGTTTGCATCTTCTTCAGCCTCATGATTATAACCTATTACTGCAACATTTTTATCTCTATATAATGGTGCATCACAAGTTGCGCAATATCCTACACCTTTTCCTAAAAATTCTTCTTCACCTTTTATAGGCTTTCCATACTCAACACCTGTAGCTATTATAACAGTACTAGCTTCAACCATTTCATCTCCAGCCATTAATGTAAAGTACTCTCCCATAGCATATACATTATTTATTTTTAACTTAGTAATTTCAATATTCATATCTTCTAAGTGTTGTTTAAATTTATCCTTTAAATCATTTCCACTTATATCATAAAATCCTAAGTAATTATCTATTGATGGAGCTTTAACTAATTTAGCACTTAAATCATCATTTCCAAATAAAATTACTTTTTTATTTCTTATCGTTCCATTTATCGCTGCAGATATTCCTGCTGGACCACTTCCTATTATAGCTATATCATATCTCATGAAATCCACCTTCTTTCAAATTGTTTACCCATTAAATATATGTAATTTAGGGTGCTAATATAACTTAGCACCCTAATAAGTCTAATCATTCAATAAATTTTATAAATGAGCTTCTACTTTAGCTTTTAAACTTTCTTTTGGCATAAACCCAACTAGTTTATCAACTACTTTACCATCTTTAAATATCATCATAGTTGGAACTGTTGATATTCCAAATTTTTGAGCTAACTCTAAGCTTTCATCTATATCAACCTTTACAAACTTAGCATTATTTAATTCTTCTGAAACACTTTCAAATACTGGAGCTAACATTTTACAAGGTCCACACCATGTTGCAAAAAAGTCTACAACTACAACACCTTGATTATCTTCTACTGCTCCTCTAAAATTCCCTGTATTTATTATTTTAGCCATAATATTTTCCTCCTAATATATTTATATATTTATTTTAATTTCTACTGTTTTATTCTTTATTATATTATATTTTATAAAGAACTTTTATTCTGTAACTTTATCACATTTCTGTAAATTAATTACTCTTATTAAGATATTCTAATTATACCCATACAATGTTTTCTAAATCAATTATTTTTTAGCTTTTTAGGTATAGTTATATTAAATTCTGTCCCCTCATTTAATTTAGAATAGACTTTAATATTTCCTTTTAAACTCTTTACAATCATACTTGCAATACTAAGACCTATTCCCGATCCATCAATTCCACTTTCTCTCACAGCATTACTTCTAAAAAATCTATCAAAAACTAAACTTATGTCTTTTTCATCAATTCCTATTCCACTATCTTTTATAGATATAGTACAGTTACTTTCTTTATTATTTACACTTATATCTATATTATCACCTTCATTTGTATATTTAAATGCATTATCTATAAAAATTATTAACAACTGTCTTAACTTGCATTTATCACTTACTACAAAAGGGTTATTCCCATTAAAGCTATAACTAAATTTCTTTCCATGTATATCTGAAATTTCCATATAATCATTACTAATATTTTTTATTAGTTCATATACATCAAATTTTTCTATATTTAACTTTGTTATACTTTCTTCTTTTGTTAAATCTAATAAATCATTTACCATTTTTTTCAACCTTCTATTTTCTTTCATAGCATCTGCGATAGTTTCAATTTCATTACTTATAGAATTTCCAGGATTTTTTAATAAACTTTCTAGTTTGGATGAAATTATAGTTATAGGAGTTCTCAGTTCATGAGATGCATCTTGTATGAATTTCACTTGATTACTCCATGTTTTTTCAATTGGAATAAGTGCTTTTTTAGTTAAGTATAAAGCTATAAAATAAGTTGTTACTATAGCTAAAACTGTTCCTATAAAAAATACAACTAATAATTTATTTAAAAGTCCCATTTCAGAATCTATATTTCTTATAATTTGAATTGTATATCCATTTACATTGAATTTAAGTTCTCTAAATGTATATGAGTTGTACTTATAAGTGTTAAACCCTAAGCCATTACTATTATTATATGGTGTAGAATCTTTAAAATAACCATTCGGAGTAAAGAATTTCACCTTGCTATCTTTGTATATATATACCATATTTTTAGGATCTAACAGTTTTGGAGTATAATATAAATTGTTTACATCTAGTTGCATTGCTATATATTCCAATTCTTCTTTTAAGTGTGTATCTACATTATTATATGTTTGAACCTTAAAATAACTATATATACAAAGTGAAAATATTATTAAAAAGCTACCAACAACAGCTATATTTATTTTTATAAGATTCTTTCTAGTGCTATATAAAATATCATTATTTATCATCAAACATATACCCCACTCTTCGTTTTGTGATTATGTATTTGTGATATCCATATTTACTTAGCTTTTTTCTAAGATTGCTTATATATACTTCAACTATATCTATAGTTGAGTCACTTTCCATACCCCAAATTCTATCAAAAATTTGCTCTTTTAATAATATAGTCCCTTTATTCAAAAGTAAATATTCTAATAAGTTGAATTGCTTATTTGGAATATCTATCTCATTATCATCTATAGTTAATATTTTTTTATTTAAATCAAGCTTCAATCCTTTAAACTCTAAAGTGTTTTTATTGTCAATTTTGCCTTTAGTCCTTAACATTGCATATATTCTAGCTACTAATTCTTCCATGTAAAATGGTTTAGTCAAATAATCATTAGCTCCCAACATAAATGCTTTAACTTTATCATCTAAGCTTTCTTTTGCCGTTAAAATTAACACTAATACGTCTTCATTTTCTTTTCGTATTTTATCTAATATTTGAATTCCATCCATGCCGGGAAGCATCAAATCTAATACTACAAGATCATAAATATTTTGCTTTATAAGAAAATATGCATCTTCACCATTACCTGTACACTCAACTTGAAAATGATTTTCTAATTCCTTTTTAATACTTTTTAATAAACTTAAATTATCTTCTACCACAAGGATTTTCATAATTTTTCCTCCATAATATTTATATGTATATTTTATTATAAAGAGTAAATTTTTTCTATATGTTTAAATATAGAAAAAGTGTTATCTAAAATACTTTAGATAACACCTTTAACTTAAATCATATATTCTTTAAGATAAACACTTGAGAATTCAATAATTTCCTTATGAATAATATTTAATTCATGAAGCTCTCCATTTTTTAAATTATATACTTTATTGGATATTTCATATAGTAAGCAAAAAAAATTTTCACATTCTATATCATCTAGATTATCTATTTTTTCACTTATATCACTAGGTATATTTAATTCATCACTTTCTACACCATAAATTGATTCATTTTTTATATCTTCAATCATCGCCATAACAATAGTTATTATTTCATTTGTATTAAATACACTACTTGCCATTTACTAAAAGTTCTCCTTTTGATTTTAATAGTATAAGTTCTTTGCAGTTTGTCTTTTTATACCAACTACAGTTTTTACAAACTTCTTCGATTATCTCTTCACTTATATTATTATATATCAAATTTTCAATTTTTTCATATATATATATACCTTCTTTTATATTGAAATAATCCATTATTTTTTTATCCATTTCAATTACTTCTTTATCTGTAGTACAAAATTTATAATCTATATTATTAGGACATTTATAACAGACACTATCCAAGTTAGCTGTAATTTTTATATCTTGATTTTTAGATTTATTTAAACTTAAAATAATATCAGTCATATTATCAGTGAAGTCTTTACTATAACCTCTTCCTATAAAAGCTCTCATACAAAGCAGATGGTGAGGTCTAATTTCTAACATGAAAATACCTCTCTTTTAATTCTTTTTTTTACGTTTATTCCAATAGTAGTAGCTAGTGCTACTTTAATTAAATCTACTAATATGAACGGTACTACACACACCATAAATCCTTCCATAAATCCAACTCCAGCTATAAATGAATACCATAATGTTCCTATAGTGTAATTTATCGCAAGAGCTATAATCATAGCTATCATTATAGGTAATATAGCATCATATTTATCACTTATATATCCTATTAATAATGCCATTAATGGAAAAGCCATTATAAATCCACCTGTATATCCAAATAATATACCAGCGCCTCCACTCATTTGCGCAAACACAGGCACTCCTATAGCTCCCAATAATATATATATGACCTGAGTCACAAACCCTTTTTTAGAACCAAGTATTACCCCACTTATTGTTACTGCAAATACTTGCATAGTAAGTGGAACTGTTGAAAATGGAAGTGGTATTGCAATTTGGGCTAAAATAGCTGTTATACTTGCAAACATGGCACAAATTATTAATTCTTTAGTGTTTAGTTTCATATATCCTCCTTATTAGTTAACCATATAAAATAAATAGTTTACATTTTTATTGTACATAGCTTAAAAGGTTTTTGTCAACTATTTCTTTTTAGAAGTTAACTAAAAACAAAAAGCTATTTCAATATAAGGAACTCTAAGTCTCGAACTCATACCTTATATCAAAATAGCTTTTATTTTTATTATTTAACAAATAGTTGTAATAAAACTCCTGCTGCTACAGCTGATCCTATAACACCTGCAACATTAGGTCCCATTGCATGCATAAGTAAGAAGTTTGAAGGGTTTTCTTTTTGTCCAACCTTTTGAACAACTCTTGCTGCCATAGGAACTGCTGAAACTCCTGCTGCTCCTATCATTGGATTAACCTTACCACCACTTAATTTGTGCATTATTTTACCGAATAAAACTCCTGCTGCTGTTCCTACTGAAAATGCTACAAGTCCCATAGCTGTTATTCCTAACGTTTGTGAAGTTAAAAATGTCTCTGCATTTGCTGTAGCTCCAACAGTTAATCCTAGAATTATAGTTATTATGTATAACATAGGTCCTGTTGCAGTTTCAACTAACTTTGGAACTACTCCACTTTCCTTTATTAAGTTTCCAAACATTAGCATACCTATAAGAGGTGCCGCTGTTGGCAATAACCCTATAACTAATATCATTATAACTATTGGAAATACTATTTTCTCTGTTTTTGAAACAGCTCTTAATTGTTCCATTTTTACCATACGTTCTTCTTTAGTAGTCAGAGCTTTTATTATTGGAGGTTGTATAACTGGAACTAGTGCCATATAAGAATATGCTGCAAGAGCTATAGTTCCTAATAGATGTGGTGCTAATTTTCCTGTTAAATATATCGCTGTTGGCCCATCCGCTCCACCAATTATACCTATAGATGCCGATTCAGGACCTGTAAATCCTAATAATATAGCTCCCATAAATGCAAAGAATACACCAAATTGAGCTGCTGCTCCTAGTAAAAGTGTTTTAGGGTTTGCAATTATTGGACCAAAATCTGTACTTGCACCTATGCATAAAAATATTAGAGGTGGATAAATTCCTAATTTTGTTCCTTGATATAAGTAATATAAAAGTCCTCCATTTTCCGAATCGGTAGCTGCTTTCATTAAGTCAACTCCTGGCATATTAGCAAGAAGCATACCTATCGATATAGGTATTAAAAGATATGGTTCATACCCCTTTGCTATAGCTAAGTATAAAAATACACATGCTATTAAAATCATTATTATTTGTCTATAATCTACTATTGCAAATCCAGTGTTTGCAAAGAAAGTCTGTAACATTTCTAACACAGTAACGCCCCCTATTTTCTATACGATTATCCTATTTGTACTAAGCTATCCCCAAGATTTACATTTTGGCCTTTTTCAACATCAATAGAAACAACTGTTCCATCTATTGGAGCTACTATTTCATTTTCCATTTTCATAGCTTCAAGTATAGCTATAACTTGGCCTTTCTTTACTTTGTCTCCATTACTAACCATTATATTTACTATAGTCCCTGGCATTGGAGCATCTATAGCTTCTCCTGAACCTGCAACTTGAACTTCCTTCTGAGGTTTTGGTGCCTTCTCTTGAATTATAGGCTGTGGTTTTTCTCCTTTTTTCACTTCTTCAATTTCAACTTCGTAAACTTTTCCATTTAATGTTATGTGATATGTTTTAGCGCTCATTTTTATCTCTCCCTTAAAAATTTCATTATTATAGCGATTATTTTATTCTTGTTATTCTCTTTACATGAAGATTAGGATTTATTTTTCCTTCACCTGCCATTATAGATGCTGCAAGTGCAACTACTACTCTATCTTCTTCATCATCTTCGTCAAAAGCTATTTGCTCTGTTTCTACTTCTTTTTTTATAACTGTTTTTACTTGTGGTTTTGCTTTAAATATATATTTAAACGAAGACAATACAAGAGATATCAATATTAAAGTTAAAAATACTATAGTCATACTAGATATAGTTATATTGATAGCTTCCATTATACTTATTTCATTACCAAACATTAATTATCACCCATTTTCTACATAGTTACTGTTATATAGTGAATTTTATTTTCTTCACTTAACTCTTCTTCTTTTTTTGGATTGTATTTATTTTCTAAGAAGTTCGGTGCTACTTGTGGGAATAGTGCATATGTTAATACATCTTCATCACACTTAGCTAATTTTCCAGCTTCAGACTTTATCTTTTCAAATTCTGGTTCTAAAAGATCTGCCGGTCTTATAGTTATAACTTCTTCTTCACCTATTATTTTTTTCTTAATATCTTTATCTATAGGTGCTGGAGCTTTTCCATATTGTCCTTTTATATAATCTTTTATTTCTTTTGGAACTAGTTTATATCTCTCTCCAGTTAATACATTGAATAAAGCTTGAGTTCCTACCATTTGACTCATAGGTGTAACTAATGGAGGGTATCCAAGGTCTGCTCTAACTCTTGGAACTTCTTTTAATACATCTTCGTATTTTTCAGTTGCATTTTGTTGCTTTAACTGAGAAAGTAAATTAGAAAGCATTCCGCCTGGAACCTTATAATTTAAAGTTTGAGGCTCTGTTAATAACACTTTTGGATTTAAAGTACCTTGTTCCATATATTTATCTCTTATAGGTTTAAAGTATTCTGCAACTTCTAGTAGTGCTTCCATATTTAACCCTGGGTTTCTTTCCATTTCACTAAATGTTACAGCTAAGGATTCTGTTGGAGGTTGAGATGTTCCTCCAGAAAATGGAGATATTGCGGTATCTATTATATCTACTCCAGCCTCAACAGCTTTCATATATATCATATCCGCTATCCCACTAGTACAATGCGTATGTAATTCTATTGGCAGGTTACTTATGGATTTCATCTTTTTAACTAGCTCATAAGCGTTATAAGGAGTTAAAACTCCAGCCATATCTTTTATACATATAGAATCTGCCCCCATAGATTCCATGTCCTTTAAAACACCTAAGTAATACTCTGTTGTATGAACATCACTTGTAGTGTAGGAAATTGCACACTGACAATGCCCTCCATATTTTTTGATAGCTTTCACAGATGCTTCGATATTTCTAACATCATTTAACGCATCAAATACTCTTATTATATCAATACCGTTTTCCAGTGAAAGTTTAATAAATTTATCAACTAGGTCATCTGCATAGTTTCTATATCCAAGAAGATTTTGTCCTCTTAAAAGCATTTGTAGTTTAGTGTTTTTTACTTTTTTTCTTATTTTCCTTAATCTTTCCCATGGGTCTTCGTTTAGAAAACGTATGCATGCATCAAACGTCGCTCCACCCCAAACTTCCATAGAGTGATATCCTACCTTGTCCATAGTTTCTAATATAGGTAGTATTTCTTCTGTGGTTAACCTTGTAGCAATTAAAGACTGATGGCCATCCCTTAATGCTGTTTCAGTTATTTTTAACTGATTCACTATATCCTCACACTCCTAATTTTATAAATATATACCCAATTTAAAATTTTACCTCAATTACATTATATATTGTTTCGTTTAATTTCTAAAGCCTTTTTAATATTTTTCATTGTTTTTTTAGTGTGCTTTTTCAATAATTAATCGTTTTATTAAGCTTTTTTCTTATTTGAATTATTTTTATATAGTAAGATTTTTTTTAGTTTTTTGTCTTTTTTTATTTTTTAAGTATTGGTATTTTTGTTTTTTTAAGTTAAAATTTAAAATATAAAAAACATTTTCACATTTTAATTTGAAAGGTAGAAATCATGAATAATTGGATTGATGAAATCGTAAAAAATACAAATTTTTCTCAGAATAAACCTTTACGAGACGTTGTCTACGAAAGTTTAAGGACAACAATAATAACTGGTAAAATACCAGTTGGTGAACGTATAATTGAAAAAGAATATGCTGATAAACTAAAAATTAGTAGAACTCCAATACGTGAAGCTTTAAAGAAACTACAGTCAGAAGAACTTGTTGAATATATTCCAAAGTATGGAGTAGTTGTAAAAACCGTTACTAAAGATGATGCTTTAGAGGTCTATAAAATAAGAGAGGCATTAGAAATTTTAATTATTGATAACACTATAGATAATATTACTGAAAATGAAATATGTCAAATAAAAAATTTACTAGATTTAACAGAATTAAAAAATTCTGAAGGAAAATTAGATGAAGTTCAAAATTTATTTAAAGAGTTTAATGATTCCATATATAAATCTAGTAAAATGAATAGACTACCTTTAATGATATCTCAGCTAAATGATTACTTACATCATTTTAGAAATATTTCAATACTCGATGAAAATAGAAGAAAAAATGCAATTTTTGAACACAGAAAAATTTTAGAAGCTATTGTAAATAAAGATAGAGATTTAGCTGAAAAATTCATAAAAAAACACTTGAAAGATTCATTATCTATAGTTTTAAAAGAAATATAGGGGCTTATATAAGCCCCTATATTTTATAGAATGTATCGTAAACCTCATCTAAAAAAATTACTATTGATAACAAATCTGCACTACCTCCAGGACTTATATGCCTATCTATGTATTCTAGTTCCAATTCAAGTGCTAATTTTTTTCCCTCGTCAGTAATCATTCCTCCTAAGTTCAATAAATTTTTACAATCTTTGTGTACTTTTTTCAATGTTTCTATATCGTGCCTATATACAATAGTGCTATCTTCAACTTCACTCATTAATATTAATAATGTATGTGAGTAAAGATCATTTCCTTTTAATTCTAATTTTAACTCTTTATATTCAGTTAATATTTTATTAAATATAAAATCCAATCCATCACTGACTTGACCCCTTATCCCTGTAAATTTATATTTTTTGTATAACTTTTCTCCATGACTTAATGTTTCTTTTTTATCCAATTTTTTAAAGTCATCTAATATATCTTTAACCATGCTTTTTATAATTTTTTGTATATTTCCAAAAGACTTTTTATCATATATATTTTTTGATACCCCAGCTATTACTATTCCCATTAGAAATATCATACCCTTATGAGTATTTATTCCTTTTGTGGCCTTAAACATCTCTTCTTCTGATTTTTGCCCTACTTCTCTTATTTTTCTGAATATATTTTCTTCACTGTCATAGGAATATCCCTTCTCAGCCATTTTTTTCAAATATGGTACAATTGCGAATGCACTATCTAAAAAAGTATAATAATCCATATCATTATGTGCACCACTACTTATAGGAGATACTAATCCAAACGATGGATATGTTGATACCTCTGAAATTATAGACTTTAAAGCTAGATTAGATAACTTCGATGAAATAATCTCTCTTTTCTTTAAATAATTTATGTACTCATTGTATTTATTTTCAAAATATAATTTTATTTCATTTATACTATGACTTTGTTTTCTAGCGCAAATATTCGCATCTAATTTACATAAAAAACAGGACCTATTTCCTTTTCCTAAATCCCTGCGGGAGATAGTAAATATTTTATCTTCATTTAACTTATAAACATCTATATCAACACATCTACCTAAAATATGATTTTCTTCAATGTTAATCATTAATTTTTTAGTACTTAAACAATCTAAATCAATTAAAAAATGAGTTATATATCCCTCTAAACTTTTATATTTTTCCTTTGAAACTATAACTTCATTACATATTTCATTTATTTCATCGCTTATTACAGTTTGTATTTTATCTGTTATAAAATTTGATTTTGCTAATCCAGGATAATTAACCCTAACAGTTACTAATGTACATTTATTATATTCTTGAAGTAATTGCTCTTGAAGTTGCACTCTCCCTTCTCTATCTAGCAAAAATCTATCTATTTCGTTTAATTTCATTTCTTATTTTTTCCCCTTCTCTACTAAGTAAAAGATCATATGTAACACTAGGTACAATCTCTTTAATTGATTCTATTTTATCTTGTGATAATAATTTCCTTACATTTGATGCACTTATATCTTGTCCAGCATGTTGTTTCCTATCTACGATTTTAATATCAATGTCATATTTGGGTAAAATTTCATTTAAGCTTGAATTATATTCTTTCGTTACTATACATGAATTTTCACTACCTACATATCTAGATTTAATATTCAGTTTAGTAGCAAAATATTTTCCAAATATATTGCAATCAATTTTAGTGTACTCTTTTAAACTATCATCGTTTTCTTTTAAAAAATATGTTGGAAAAGTTGTACTTGAAATTATATACTCAGTACTTTCTACAACTAATACATTCCTTAAATCTTTAACTCCATTTTTGACTAATTCAAACCTTAAGTTAAAGGGAAATAGAGATTTGTCTTCCTCTACTAAAAAAACTATAACATTTTCATTTTCATTAGATGCTTTTTCTATTAAGTACCTATGACCTAGTGTAAATGGATTGCAATTCATTACCAAAGTAGCATATTCTTTAGTTGTATCTATATCATACTTTTTTATTAACTCGGATAAAACATCTTCTATTTTCCTATTTCCAATCTCTAGCAAACTTACTTTATCTGTCTCTATTATCAAACTGTAACCTAGCCTTTTAAATAAATACGTATTTTCTGGCTTTGTAAATACAAAGTTATGATATACACCCTCTTCAAATAGCTTTTCTGTTATTTTTGATACCAAAATATTTGAAATACCCTCTCCTTGGTAATCCTGATCTATTGCAAAACATTTTAAAATTTTCCCCAACTTAGAACATGTTGCAATTACATTTTTTCTATCTTTTAATACTATTGTATAATCAGCATTTTCATATTTTAAATTGAATTTACTTAAGAAATTTTCAACAATTTTAAATTCAGCATTAGAATTTAAATCTATAACCTCTATATCGTAATACATTTAACACCTCTCAACCTATTTAGTAAAAACTTTATTTATTAGAGTGAAACCTATCATAAATAAAAATAATGTAATAGCTATTATAGCCCCGTCTTTCCCACTAGCTATAGTATATTTTACTTTTTTATTAGCTATATCTTCAGCCTCTTTAAACATCCCTTCGCTTCTAATCTCTTTTAAAAGTTCTTTGTTGTTTTTTCTTTTTTTCTTAGCCATGTTCATCCTCCTTATTTTCTAATTTGTTTTCTTTGTTAATTAAAAACTTTTTTATAGCAAATAATATGGAAATAGATATAACTCCTATAAATAAATCATCAATAGAATTTTTTTTAGGAAGAAGTATCATTTTTCTAGCTATGGCGTATAATAGAACTTCTAATATAGCTTCTGCTTTATGTAAAGTAAGCATTATAACTAATTCTATAGCTATGACTAAAAGTAATATATGAGCTAAAATATTATTTAATTGATCATATTGTACAGGATTCTTAAAATCAACAATATAATATCCCCATATAATTCTCAAACTATCTATTGTTCCTAATATTACAACTCCAATTACAACTAAAGCTAGTACAAATTCAAATATATGAGATATTTTCAACACAGTACTCTTGTTATAAAATTTTTTCATTCTATATCCTCTAAAATTATATATTTTTATATGTGGAAAAAGAGCATTGTTTAAAACAACACTCTTTTATTATTGAGATTTAGAAAAATATTCCAAACATTATACTAGCTATTATAAGCATCATTCCTCCACCTAATCTAGATGAAATTTGTGCAAATGAAATTAAATCCATACGCTTTGCTGCCCCTAATACTGCTAAATCTCCTGAACCTCCTCTGTTTGCCATACACAGTCCTGCTGTTATAGCTGTCTCTATTGGATAAAATCCAACTATCCATCCAATAACTCCAGATCCTATTATAGCTCCTATCACTATAAAAGTTGCTATTACAAGATTAGATATTGTAAATGCAGCTATTATTTCACCTAAATCTGTTAAAGCTATCCCAACTCCAACCATTATTACCAATAAAAATTGTTTTGAGAAAAATCCTTGTAATTTTTTTGCTCCTTCTTTTAATTCTAAAGGTATAAAGTTTAATACATTGCATCCCGCAACTAAAAGAACCATCCATGCAAATCTATGAATTTCTATCTTAACATCTATTCCAAATAGAGTAAATTGTGGTATTTTAACCAGTTCTCCTAGTATATTTCCCGCAACATAAAATGTAGCCGATAATACTAGTCCTGCTGCAACCTCTCTTGCTGTTACTTTTACTTCTACTTTTTCATCTAGTTTTGATAAGTCTTCTGCATTTCTTATAAGTTCACCTTTCCCATTAAACTTACTTCCAAACTTTGTTTGTCCAAATTTATTTAGCATTGCGGCAGTTATTATGGCTACTATATTAGCTATAGTTAGTATTGATAATGCAAATGATAAAAACTTTCCTGGATCTCCTCCTGTTACACTTGAATATATTTCGCTCATTGGAATTGCACCAGCTCCTGTTCCTCCTCCCATTATAGGAAGAACATAAGAAGTTGCTATTTTACTAGCCGGTATACCAAATATCATTCCCCCAAATACTCCAAATACAAATGCACAAAAAACTCCACCTAATATTGCAGGTATATAACCTGCAAAAGCCTTTAATAAAAGTTTTCTATTAACAGCTAATATAGACCCTGTTATTAATACAGCTATAAACAAATCTAGAAAATCTGCTGTATCCATAAACATTTTTACAGTTTCAACAGTGCTCTTTGGTATAAACCCTATATAAACTAACCATGCTGATCCTAGAAAAGCTAGTATAGACCCTCCTCCAACATATTCTTTCCATATAGGGATTCTATCTCCTATAGTTCCAAATAATATTCCTATAGTGTAAAGTAATGCAAATGCTCCTAAAGAATTATCAGGTAACTTCCCTTTTAACATTGCAAATATTACTATTCCTGTAATAACAGCAAACATCTGCCATGGTATCCCAAACATTTTAAATGACGATTTTCCAGATAATTCTTTTTTATTTTTTACATCTACTGTTGTCATTAGTTAAACCCCTCCAAATTTTATATATTAATATATTCTAAGGCTATTTATATCCATAAGTATTATTAGTTTATTTTTTTATCTTCTTAACAACATCAATTATGCTTCCATCTCTATATTCAATTACTGCAATTACTTCATCTGTAAACTCTATTTCCTTAGGTGTACCTAATAATCTAATCGCTATATTTCTCAACTCATTTAATGTTACTACATTTATACCAGCTTCTATAAATTTCTCTTTTAAATCATCACGATTAGGATTAACGGCTACTCCATAGTCTGTAACAACAACATCTACAGTTGATCCTGGTGTAACTACAGTAGTAACTTGGTCTATTACTGTTGATATTCTGCCTCTTGTTAACGGAGCTACTAATATTGATATTTTAGCAGCTGCAGCCGTATCACTGTGCCCTCCTGATGCAGCTCTTATAACTCCATCAGATCCCGAAATAACGTTTACATTAAAATCCGTATCAATTTCTAATGCACTTAATATAACAAAGTCTAAGTTGTTTACACCTGCTGATTTATTAAATGGATTTGCATAAAAATCAGCACTAACTTCTACATGTCTCTTATTTTTTCCTACAGATTCAGCTGCAAACAAATCAAAACTTTGAACATCGTATAATTGTTTTACTAATCCTTCCTCAAGTAACTCTACCATTGGTTTAGTTATCCCTCCTAAGGCATAACTACATTTAATTCCTTGTTTGATTAGTTCCTCTTTTACAAATCTAGTAACAGCAAGTGAAGCTCCTCCTGACCCTGTCTGCATAGAAAAGCCATCTTTAAATAATCCTGATGCCAACATTACATCTAATACTCGTTTTGCCATTAATAATTCTTTAGGATTAGATGTAAATCTAGTTGCTCCAGACATTATCCCTTTTGAATCTCCTATTTCATCTACCACTACAACATAATCAACTACTGTTTGTGGTATACTTTGAGGAAAGTTAGGGTAGTCAACTAGTGTGTCCGTAACTACTATTACTTTATCTGCATACTGTGCATCTACCATAGCATACCCTAAAGATCCACAAATTGATTTTCCCTTAACTCCATTTGCATTTCCCATACAATCAGATGATGAAGCTGCTAAAAATGCAACATCTATTTTTAAATCACCTTCAACTATAGCTCTAGCCCTTCCTCCATGTGATCTTATGACTGCTGGGTTTTCACCTAGTATTCCTTCTGATATTTCATTTGCTAACCTTCCTCTAAGGCCACTACTTTCAATTCTATTAACAACTCCACTTTTTATATGTTCAACTAAACCTCCATGGCAATTTGCAAGCGAGCTAGATGCTATCCTAATATCTTTTATCCCCATTTCAGATAATAAATCTGTTACCATCATAACTAACTTATCACCCGCTCTAAAATGATGATGAAAAGATATTGTCATTCCATTTTTTACTCCAGCTTTTATTATTGCATCCTTTAACGAATCTATAACTTTAGTTCTTTTAACCTTGTCTTTTATATTTTTACTGCTAGAATCTAAAATTGTCCCTTTCGGTTGGTTTTTAAATGCAGAATCATATGATTTTCTGTGCTCATACCCTTTTATACTTTTTAATAAGCTTTCTTCTATTCTTTTATTATTCATTATTTTTCACCTCCTATGTTTATTCCAGATGCCTTAGCTAATGTTAAAACATGTTGAGCTCTTTCTATTATTGGCTTATCAACCATCTTACCATCTACAGTAAAAACTCCTTTACCTTCAGCTACAGCTTGTTCTGTAGCTTTTATAATTTTATATGACTTATCTATAACTTTTTTATTTGGAGTATATACCTTATGTACTAATTCTACTTGTCTTGGGTGAATTAAAGACTTGCCGTCAAATCCTAATTGTTTAATAAATTTAGCTTCATTTATAAATCCTTCGTCATTATTCACATCTGAATAAACCGTATCATGTACACTTACCCCAGCCGCTCTTGCCGCTAATACTACCATTCCTCGTGCTGCGTGTAGCTCATGTCCTTCTATAGATCTATTAGTTTTCATACATGTAACAAAGTCCTCTCCACTTAAAGCTATTCCTATAAGCCTTTTAGATGATGTCGCTATACTATATGCATTTAATACTGCCATAGGAGATTCTAAAGCAGCCATAAGTTTAGTACTTCCTATTTCTTTTCCTATTTCCTTTTCAATTCTTTCAACTTCATTTTCTACAGTTGAAACATCTTCAGCTTTATCTGCCTTTGGAATTCTTATCACATCAACTCCAGCTCTTACAACAGCCTCCAAGTCTTCTCTCCAAAATTCTGTATCTAATGCATTTATCCTTACTACTGTTTCTATATCTAATTCTTCATAGTAATCACCTAATTCTTTTAACATATTATATACTAGTAACCTAGCTGAATCTTTTTCTGTTATTGCTATTGCATCTTCTAAATCTAGCATAATCGAATCTGGTTTATATATATGAACATCTCTTATTAATCCAGGATTATTTCCAGGAACAAATAACATCGAACGTCTTAATTTCATAAAATACCTCCTTATATGTACTTATAATCTTTATTTTTGGCTGATCTATATACAGCTGTTTGTACCCTACTTTTTATAACTGGATCTATTGCTCCTTTGTCATTTGCAAATATTTTAGCATTTTCTATATTTAAGCTTTCTAAGGTTTCTTTTATAACACTTTCTATTTGTTCCCCAAATTGTGCCATTACTGTACTTTTAAGATTCAATTCTATCCCATTGCAGCTTGGCTCTATGATTATTTGAATATCACTCGACTCTAATGTCCCAGCACTAGCAGTTACCTTTAATTCCATATGTTTTACTCCCTTTCTCTTTAATTATTTGTTCTTATACTAAATCAGTAAATTGTATACAATTTACTGATTTAGTATACTTTATTTCAGTGTAGCATACAAATCTCACTCATTCAATAAATCGTTTTCATCAACTGTGTTTTTTTAGTGTATTTATATAACTTAATAGGATATCCAAAATTTTTATTAAGGGTAATTTCATTTAACGTAAAAAAATAAGCATTGGATAATATTATCCAATGCTTATTTTTTTATTTCACATGCTTTTATAAATGCTTTTTTTGCATTATATACATGAATCCTAGCAACTTTTTCTGCCAATTCCTCATCTCCAATTTCAATAGCTTTTACTATATCTTTATGCTCTTTTATAGCTTCTTCTCTTCTTTCATTTGTCATTAAACTTATTCTTCTCAAACTTTTCAAATAATCGTATATAGTTTCTAATCTTTCTATTAACCTTTTGTTTTTGCTTGCATTTAACAGTATTTGATTATACTCGTTATGAGCCTTTATATACTCACTATTGTTACTATTTTTTATAGATTCTTCCATTATGCTTATTATTTCATTTAACCTTCTAATTTCTAGTCTTGTTATATGTAAACAGGCCAACCTTGAAACTAATCCCTCTAAAACTTCCCTTATATCATATATTTCAATTGCATCTTCTTTAGATATCCCTTTTACTAAAGTTCCCTTTCTAGGTACATTAACTGCTAACCCTTCTATTTCTAATTGTCTTAAAGCCTCTCTTACAGGAGTTCTACTGACCCCCATTCTTTCAGCAATATGATTTTCAATCAGTCTATCTCCTTGATTTAGTTTACCTTCAAATATTGCATTTCTAATTTCATGTAAAACAATCTCTCTAATTGGCCTTATATCATCATTCTCAACTTTATCAAATATTATATTCATATATATCTACATCCTTAAATTCAGCTATTTTTTCCCCTAATAGTATTATAGTTGCTAATACAATAATATACAAATATTTTATAGCTTTTACTTTATCTGTCCTAAATTTTGAAATGGAAACAATCTCATACTTACTTCGCCAACTATTTCATTTTTATTCACAACTCCAACATCAGAATCTCTACTATCTTTACTTACTAATCTATTATCACCCATAGCAAAATAACTATCACTTGGTATTTTTATATCTATATCTCCCGCTGTGTAAGTATCTTCTAAATACGGCTCGTCTACTAGCTTATCATTTATATATACTTGCCCACTTTCTATTACTAAATGATCATTTGGGAGTCCTATAATTCTTTTTACTAAACTCTTTTTCTCTCCATCATTATTTTTCAAGTCAGTTTTAAATACTACTATGTCTCCTCTATTCGGATTCCCAGTTTTATATGCTAACTTGTTTATTATCAAGTAATCTTTAGTATTCAAAGTTGGATACATTGATTCTCCACTCACAACTGTAGGTACAATAAAATATGTAACTATAAGCCCCATACATATAGCTAACGTTATAACCTTTACCCATTCGATAGTTTTTTCTATAACTTTTTCTTTCATGTTATCCCCCCATACATTTATTCATGTAATTAGTTTTCTATTTTTATAAATGTATGTCCTTTGCTAATTCTAGGCTTTCGTACTCTATTTTATTGCATAAAAAAAACCTAGATAACAATTTGTTACCTAGGTTTACATATATATTCATTATATTAAATAATAGGGTTTATCATTCTCTCTTTTAATACTTCTTTCGCTTTTTCATGGTATTTCATGTATTTTTCTTTCGGATAATCTCTAAAATTAGAAAGTTCTCCTTTTACTCCATATTGCCTAAATGGTATTAATTTAAATTTAGTATATTCATTTAAATTTTTTATATATTTAACCTCATCTATAAATGTATCCCAATCATCATTTATGTTTTCGATTAATACAGTTCTTATTTCATATAGTTTTTCAGTTTTAGCACATTTATTTATATTATTAAAAACTATATTATTTTCTATTCCTGTAACATTTATATGAGTATCCCCTTTAAACGCCTTTAAGTCAAACATAAATCCATCTACATGTTCTATAAGCTTATCAATATCTTTTTCTTTTACATTTCCATTTGTATCAACAAAAACATTTAGATTTGTTTTTTCATGAATAATATCAGCAAATTCTACTATAAAATCACTATAAATAGTACACTCTCCTCCAGAAAACGTAATACCATCTATAAGGTTTTTATATTTATTGATATAGTTAAATAGTTCAGTTGTATCGTAATAAGTAATTTTAGGTGAAGCAAATTTCTTACACACACCTATACATTCATCACAATTTATGCATTTGTTTTTATCATATTTTATTTTACCTTCAAATGTAAGTGCTCCTGCCTTGCATACATCTATACACTCTTTGCATGAAAAGCAAATATTTTGGGTTTCTGGATTATGACAATATATACACTCCATATTACAACCTTGCAAAAATATACTTATCCTACATCCAGGCCCATCTATAAAACTCATATTTATAATTTTATTAACAGGAGCTTTCATTAAACAGTTCTTACCTTTCTTTCTTCGATTCCATTTTTCATACTTAATGCACCTAAAACAACTGAGTCTTCTCTTAAGTTTTTGCCTTCATTAAATTTATTTATATCCGTCTTTTTAACTAGGTATCCAGTTATTCTTATAAATTCCGAAGAATCGCTGTTTATAGATAATACTCTTATTCCATTTTCAAGAGCTCCTTTTACAACTCTAAGCATTCCATCTATATTATTTTTTGCAGTTTCATCAAATAAATATATATCACTACATCCCGTATCAAAATACTTATGAAGTTTTCCTGATAAATTAATATGATCAAATATATCAGGTTCACATCCATACTTGATTCTAATCGCAGGAGTTGTATCTGTGTCCGATTCTAATCCCCCTTGTGCATGGACTCCATGCTTACCTTTTGTTCCTCCACAATACAGAGCATCTTCATTTCTAACTAATTCAGCAAATCGTTTGCATATTTCTTCTGCTACCTCATTCGCTCTCTCATCATGACCCATTTGTTTTCCTGTAAATATTTCAACACATTCAAAAGTTCCATATATAGATAGCATAGATTTAAATTTATTTAAATCTATTAACTCCTCTTTTGCTAAGAATGAACTTTCAAAGAACTTAACGTCTTCAACTAAATATTTAATTCTAGCATTTGTAAGTTCTGATAGTGATTTTACTGCTTTTGGAAGTTGTACATTCATAAAATCTTCATAATCTTTACTTTCTTCTGCTAATGCTTTTAAATTTAATCTAGTTAGTGTATGTGCTCCACCACCTATTCTAAGTGAGTTATAACAACTAACTACACCATAATCTTCTCCTAAATCATTAGTCATTAATTTATGGTTTACAAAGTATGGCTTTATATTTTCAAGAGCTGATTCTATACCATACTTTATAAGGTCATCTGGAGTTTCTTCACTACACTTTAAAGTAACATTAGGTATAGCTTTTCTAAGTTCTCTTTCTATTTGTATGACTAGTCTTCCAACTTTGCTATCTTTTGGTCCTATATTCATATGAACAAATGCATCCGGTAAGGTTCTATCTATGTTTATAAGTAGCATTTTTATTAAATTGTAAGCTTCTTTTTCACTTACAGTATCCATAAATGGCTCTAATACATCGTCTATTTGACCTACATAAACAGGATACCCAGTTATAGATGGTACATATTTATAAAGTATTAACATTGCATTAACAGCCTCATATAAATCTTTTGGTGGCTGTATATCTAAGTACTCACTACCTTGTTTTATAAACTTTACATAGTCAGGTAGTACGTATCTAGGTCTATATGGTCTAGCGCCTTCATTCATATCACATAATATTTTTTTATCTAAATAAGACTTTGTTTCTTCGCTTATTTTTAAAGGCGCTAAAGAATCTTCTGCTAATCTTGCCATATTAGCTCTTTTTTCATGATATTGCATATCCATAGAGTGTAATATTTGTTCTATACTGTTCATTATTTAGTCCCCCATTATTTTATATTTATTACATCAATTCTATCACACTAATAAACATTTGTTAATAGGAATAAACATTTATTTATATTTTTTATAATTTAATTTTATTATGCACTTAAATAAAATAGCAGCTTAATCATATCGATAAGCTGCTACTTTTATTAAAATCCTATGTATAATCCAATTGTTAAAAATGCTATGTATAATCCAATTGTTAAAAATGCTATACACACTACAATTATTGCTCCTATTAATGGAGCTATATATCTTAACCATTTAGACCATGGTATTTTAGCAAATGCTAGTGCGCCCATTAAAACTCCTGACGTAGGTGTAATTAAATTAATAATACCAGTTCCAAATTGATACGCAGTTATTATTAACTGACTAGATACTCCAACTAAATCTGAAAGTGGATATAATACAGGTATTGTAAGTGATGCAAGTCCTGATGATGAAGGTATTAAAAATGCCAGTACAGATTCTAACACAAAAGATAAATTTATAAATAGTCTAAACTTTCACCAATTTCACATTCATTATAAATTTTCACTAATAAAAATTAATACTCAACTAAATATCACATGTATGTATTTTATAATCATAATTACTTTAGTTTTAATCAAAAAGACACTACGTGTCTTTATGAGTTTTTTTTATTCTACTTTTTATTATATAAACTATCGTAAATATAACAGCTATTATGCATACTAATAAAGAGTACTGTTTCAATATAGTTGTTATAATATGTATTTCATGTCCTAGCAAGTATCCTGCTGAAATTAAAGCCAAGTTCCATATTCCAATACCTATAGTTGAGTAAATTATAAAAGTTATTATATTCATTTTTATAACCCCAGCTACTATAGAAATAAATGTTCTAGCTACTGGAACTACTCTTGAGATCATTACAGACATTTTATCGTATTTTTTTATCCATGAATATGATGACATTACAGATTTTTCAGTCTTAGGAAACTTTCCTATTATAATTTCAATTAAAGGCTTCCCAAATTTATATCCTAAATAATAATTGACTATACATCCAGTTATTCCTCCTAATATGGATATAGTTACTACTTGTGCAAAATTCATATTATATTTAAATGCAAATATCCCTACTAATGGTAAAACTAATTCACTTGGTAGAGGAAGGTTTGCATATTCTAATGCTACTACAATAAAAACACTAATTAATCCATAGTTTATTATAAACTCTTCAACTAATGACCTAAACTCCAACCTCTCCACCTCTTTTACTAAACTTTTCAACTACTGTGTTTTAAACAGTACTGTATTTACTATAATATCATAGCTAGCCTAAATATATCAATATTATATTTTTATCCCCTATTTTATAATCATAATTATAATTTAGTTATTATAGTTTTGAACTTTAGGGATTTATATAATTTTTTCTCGCATATTGTATTTATTAATTCTTTGAAATTTCAGACTATAGGTTGTACAATTTAATTATAGGAACATATATTTATAAACTTTGTGGGGGGGTTTCTATATGTCTATATTTTTTTTAATTTCTTTTATGATTTTTTGAATATATTTTTTATCTATGGTTTGTATAAGGTATAGTTATATATCTAATTTAGCTATAAAAAACAAACTTGATTTTAATTCATTTTACATAAGAAACAATATTTTAGCATATGATACAGGGTTTAATAAAATTACAGATAATATAGCATTTTCATTATATAAAATATATAATAGACGTTAGCCTGAAAAAAGCGTTAATTAAGTTTAATTAACGCTTTTTTTGTTAAAGTTTATCTATATATTCCTTCAAATCAGCTTGAAGTTCTTCTATTTCGTATTCATTCATACATACATCTTTTGAATTTTCAAATATTCCTTGATCTATTCTTATAATTTCTTTGCTCGCTTTTTCGTATATATCTATCAATATATTTTTTATCTCAAATTTCATATTATCTTTGAAGCTTTCTATATCTTCTATTATATCCTTATTCATCTGATCTTGTTTTAACTTATCATATAATACTTTTCCAATTCCTCCAGTTACCGTACCTGCTAAAAGGAGTGGTGGACAGTAAGTAAGCATTGCTGCCCCTATTGTTACGCTTGGAGCAGATGCAGATAAAGCAGCTGCATATACAGCTAGTGCACTACCAGATGTAGCTCCAAGTAAAGCCCCTGTTCCAATAGTTGCTAGCATTTCGTTCATATCTATTTCTTCTTCATTTAATTTAACCTTAGGTAAATCGATATTGTAATCTCTATAGTTTATGTCTTTTATAAACTCTTTTATTTTATTATTAGTAATGCTATTAACTTCTTTTATACATTCATTCCACTCTTTAAAAAATAATTCATCCAATTTTACCTTTTCATTATTTATGACATTATTTATATAGCTATCATTTATATATTCTCTAGCTATATCCATATTTTTATTTATTCGATGTATTTCATCTTCTAAAAAGCTTTTATCCAACCACTCATTTATCTCAAACTCCATTTTAGCTTGTATATAATCAAACTTTCCATTTAATAAATTTTTATGATTTGATAATTCTTGTGATAGCATTTCTAATGACTTTAAGTATTCATAATGATATACCTTTTCTTTGTGTTTTAAGGCTTCTATAGATGAGTTTACACTTTGAAGTTTTATTTCATCATTACTAGTTCTAATACTTTTTAAAAATTCTATTAATGATACAAAGTTTCTTTTTAATTCATCTGAGTATTCTGATACCAAATCATGTTCTTTTGCTACAGCATTTTTTATTATATTATTTTGATACTCTAAATGAGATGATATTATAAAAAATTTATCTATATATAGGTCATATTCATCTTCTATATACTCTAAAACTTCTTGATGATTGTCATGTAGCAAATCTCCTTTGTTTAACACCCCAACTATAGGTTTACCATAAGATGCAATTAATTCTACAGCATCTTTTATATCTTCTTGCCCTATATGGGTTGAATCAAAAACATATAATATTATATCGGCATTTTGTATATATTGTATAGATTTATTTTCATTTTCTGATGTAATACTTTTTAATCCAGGCGTATCCACTATGCTAATATCCTTTAATACATCCGAATTTATACCTATATTTATGCAGTTTTGGTCTATTTCATAAGTTTCTTCTTCATTATAAAAAATATTTATAATCGATGATGTAGCTTCTAATACATCTACCTCTGATACCTCGCTTCCTACAATAGCGTTAACTAATGTAGATTTTCCTGACTTAACTTCTCCCATAATCGCTAATTTTAATTGGCTATATGGTTTCTCTAACAAAATATCAAAATTATTCATAACTTCTTCTAGGTTATGTTTAATAATCTTTTTAAAAGGTACATTTTTTTCTTTCATTAAATAATTTCTAACTGGAGATTCTATAAAAGTACATCTAGCTTCTTCAATATAATTATTTAAGTTACCCAACATAATCCCCCCATTTTTTTAAAATATTATCAATATCATTAACTTTCCTTAAATGTTCTTTTATTATCATATAATCTGTGTATTTTCTTCTAAATGCTTTGGTGGATTTATTAATTATATCTTTTTCTATACTGTTTAATTGACTATCTAGATAATTTAATAAATTTGACCTTAATTTATTCCTTTCATCTATAATTAAATACATATTTGTTTCGTAATTTTTTACTTTTTTTAATTTACTTAAAAGAGCGATTTCTTTATATTGATTTTTTTCTTCTTTTATTAAATATTCAATATTTAATATTTCTTTTGACTTGCTTATATTTACATCAATATGGTTTAAGTCATCTGTTTCATCACAACATAAAATTTTCTTATTTAAACTTAAATACATATTATTAAGTTCTATTTCTAGTAAGTTTTCTAATTTTTTTAATTGAGTATAAACACCATTAGCTTTTAAGTTTTCAATATTTGTACATGTATTTATTTTATTTTCAAAATATGATTTTAACTTCTCAATTTCATAATTTATATCTCTTTTTATTTGGTCAAATTTATATAAGTATTCATATAAATCTCTTTTGTAAATATTAATCACTTTTCCTAAATGTTCACTACTAATTTTTAAATGCATATATTTTGACTTAATTTGCATTTTTTCTGAATTTATTTTAAAATTGCTATTTATACTTTTTATTAATTCGTCTATATTGCTTAAATTAGTAAGTTTCTTATCATTACTTATATATCCATCAACTGCTTCTTTGGAAGATATAAAAACTATATCTGCAAAATAGTCTTTATATAAATTTACAACTTTTTCTCTAACTTTTGATAAGTCATTGCATTTATTTCTTATCTCATCGACTTTATTTACTACACAAATTATATTATTATAATCATCGCTTAATACATAATTTTCATTCAATTCAACTATCATATCGTTACTTGATTTTGAAACTATGTTCTTTGCATCTAAAATCCATATTACCCCATCTGCTCTTTTATAATAATTAGCCATTCGTTCTTTAGTATTTTTAAGTAAATTTTGATTTAAACCAGGGGTATCAACTATAATAAAATCATTTAAAATTCCACTTTTGTTTATATAATGCTTTACCTCCACAATATCGTATTTATATAAATACTGTTCTTCTAAAGACTTTTTGTAATCCTTTAAATCATAAACACTTAAATCATTATTCTTCTTTATTCTCTCAAATTTGTATTTTATAAATTTTTTTGAGTTCTTAACTTTTTCTTCTTCTTCTTCTAAAATTGATAACCCTTCATCATACTCATAAGATTTAGTTTCATATCCACGTACAATATCCATTTTTTTAGAATCAGATGCTGTTAATATATCTAACCTCCATGTATTTGGAGTGTCTTTTGTTTTTAATTTATTATCTTTTATCAGTGAGTTTATTAGAGTTGATTTTCCATATTTTCCAGGACCCATAACAAATAATAAAAATGGGTCTTTAAGTTCATTTATACTTTTAGAAATTATGTTTATTTCTTTTTCAATTTCAACTATAAGCTTATACGTTTTACTTGACTCTAAAAAAGATTGCATCTTCATATTTTTTAGAGTCTCTTTAATAGTTTCAATATCTGAATAGATTTCCATATAAACTTTTTCTCGATTTGAATAATACATAGCATCAATCCTTGAAATAAGTTTTTCATATACTTTAAATTATATTAATATACATACTCTTAATATGACTTACTTTATAAAACTAATTTCCTTAAGCATAAAAAAGCTATGCAAACATTTCGAATAACGTTTGCATAGCTTTTTACATAAATAGATATATTTTAATAAAAATGCTTTAATTGTTTTAATCTACTTGGATGTCTTAGCTTTCTTATAGCCTTAGCTTCTATCTGTCTTATCCTCTCTCTTGTAACACCAAACACCTTTCCTATTTCCTCTAATGTCTTAGGTATATCATCATCTAATCCAAATCTCATTCTAAGAACTCTTTGTTCTTGTTCGCTTAATCCAGTTAATAACTCTTCAATTTTCTCTCTTAAGTTATGTTGTTCTACTTCATGCATAACTACATCCCCAAAGTATGCATCTGAAGGTATAAACTCAACTAAGCTACTATCTTCATCCTCTTTTATAGGTGTATCCAATGAAACTATGTTTTTATCTCGTTTAAGTAGATCTATTATTTTTTCTACTTCTATCTCACATGCTACAGCTAACTCTTCTATTTTAGGTTCTCTTTGTAGCTCTAGTGATAATTCCTGTTTTTTTCTTTTCACAAAGTTAATTCTTTGATGTAGATGAACAGGTATTCTAATAGTATTCTCACAATCATCTATGTATCTAGTTATACTTTGTTTTATCCACCATGTAGCATAAGTACTAAATTTATATCCTTTTTTATAATCATACTTTTCTACAGCTTTTATAAGTCCTATATTTCCTGCTTGAATTAAATCAAGCATATCGATATTTTCTTTTCTATATTTTTTAGCAATACTAACAACTAATCTGTAATTTGCATTGATAAATTCTTCCTTAGCTCCTATAAATGATTCATCTATCTTTTTAGCTAATTCAATTTCCTCTACCGCAGACAACATTTTGTACTCTTCAATTTCTTTTAAGTACATTTTCATAGCATTTGATGAATTTGATGAATCACTGTAAATGTAATTTTCGTAAGTATGTTCTCTTTTAGCCCCCATAATCTACCCCTTCTATCTCTAATAATTTGTTAATCAAATTTAAAAAGTGTCTGTAGTTTCATCCTCATGTTAATAGTATGTAAACTTTTCTAAAAAAATACTTTTTAGTTGTCAACAAATTCCTATATCTATTATTCTACACTTACATATCAAATTCCTTGATTTTTTTTATATTTTTTTAAAATAATATTTTATTAACTACAATATTACTATAAAGAACAAAAGACTGCACAATGTGCAGTCTTTTACCCTCGAACGACAAAGTCAAATCCCTATTAATAAATCCAATAATAATCCTTGCCCCTATATTACGGTAAAATATTAATGAGATTATAACAGATTTATAATACCATTAATAAAAGGGTTTAGTCAAGCTAAACCCTCATTTCATCGCAAATTTAAGCATATTTTATTATTTATTGTCGTGGTTGCATCCACAACTTCCGCCACAGCATTCATGGTCTTCACCATGGCTATGTCCACCACAACATTCATGATCTTCATGGTCATGATCTTCTCCACATCCACAGTCATGAGATGCTTCATGCTCTTTTACTAATTCTTCCATTTCGAAAAATTCTTTTACCATAACATCATACTCTGGAAGTGATTCTTCTGTATCATATTCTTCACCAGTCCAGTTTGCATACATCATTTCATTTCCATTAGTTAAAACAGCTCTTCCTGCTAAAGTTATATTATCTACATCTTCTAAGAAGTTAACTGCTTCTTGAGCTACTTCTCCTTGTAAAGGTGTTTCCTCATCTAGGCATTTTATTATCATAACAGGAGCGTAAAAATCTTCATTGTCTTTTACATTTACCATTATATCTATTACACCTTCTGCACCTTCTTCAAATTCTGATAACGCTACATCTGTATCTATCATCTCTTGTGGAACAAATAAATCTTCCATTAAGTATTTTATAACTCTATCTTTTACTAATTCTTTTGACATAGTAATTCTCCTTTCATCTTTTGGTAATTTTACCTTTTAATAGTATACCATTTTTTTTATAATTTAACTAAATTTTTTGCTATTTATATTTAAATTTAAAGGTTTAATGCTTTTATACCCATCAATATAGTTTTTACACTATTTTTGCATATATACTCTAATTTTTACATTATTGTAATTTATATATAATATTTACATAACTTAACAATGCATAAATGCTGGGCTTTATGATACTATAGTTACATCCAAGATATAGGCGCTAGGGGGTAGCGCGTCTTGCAGGTTACAAAACAGTAACATTTTCAAACAATTCATTTATAAAACTATAACATTAAAGAGGTGACTTAATTATGAATATCAAAGTTAAAACATTATTATCATTAGGTGTAGTATCTATAATAGGAGTTTGTTCTACACTACCTATTAATGCTGCATCAAATGAAACTATATGCAAAAAAGTTTATTGCGACAATAAAGGCTATGAGGAATACTTATCTGTTAATGTAAATGGTAAAGACTGTTCAACACCTATAAAGCCTTTACACTATTTAATACAAGATATTTTAAATAATAAAGGGAAGTGTCCTACTTCACAAGCTAAACCATCTACTCCTAATGTAGATAACAATACTGAATCTAAGCCTGATTCTAAACCAGAAGGTAATACAGATTCTAATTCAAATAAACCATCTACTCCTAATGTAGATAATAATACTGAATCTAAGCCTGATTCTAAACCAGAAGGCAATACAGATTCTAATCAAGAATCTAAACCTGAAGTAAAACCTGATCAACCTTCTAATCCATCTGGTAACTTTGCAAGTTTCCAAAAAGAAGTATTAGATTTAGTTAATAAAGAAAGAACAAGCAGAGGGCTTCAAGCTCTTAAGTTTAACTCAGAATTATCAAATGTAGCTACTTTAAAATCACAAGATATGATTGATAAAAACTACTTTGACCATACATCACCAACTTATGGGTCTCCATTTGACATGATGAAGAAATTCGGTATAAGCTATACTTCAGCTGGAGAAAATATAGCTATGGGACAAGAAACTCCACAAGAGGTTATGAATGCTTGGATGAATTCTGACGGTCATAGAAAGAATATACTTAACCCAAGTTTCACTGAACTAGGTGTTGGTATAGCTTCAAATGGTTCTTCTTTATACTGGACACAAATGTTTATAGGTAAATAATATAAAATAAATATAAAGCCTATATCTTAAATTATTAAATAATTTAAGATATAGGCTTTAGTTGTGTTAGTTTTATAAATTACGTATAATGTTATACTATTTCATTTTTAATTGCTTCTACTACATTACTTTTTTTAACGCATGCTGAGGAAAAATAATACGATAAGAAAATAGATGCAATTATAATCACAGTATACATTAGTATCACTCCTGATGGGAAAACAGATATAAACTCAGTCCATGTGATTAGTGTTAATCTTAGCATAAACCAGCAAATAAATAATACTATTGGTATACTAACAATAATTGGTGTTGCAGCAAAAAATAATCCTTCTAGAATCAATATTTTATTTAATCCATTTGGCGTTAATCCTACTGATCTAAGCACAGCAAATTCTCTTTTTCGTAGTCTAAGATTATTTGAAATGGTAGAAAAGGCATTAAATATACCAATCAAACCAATCATTAAAGCTATAGCAAAAACACTAATAGCTGTAGATTTTTGAAATAATGCATCATGATTCATTTCTTCCAACAGACTCCATATACTAAAATCATCAGATCCAAGATAAGAGCTGCAAATCTTACTTAATTCCTTTTTTACATTTGGACTAGCCTTATCCCCCACCAACAAATCAATTCCCATAACGCTGTATTCAAGCATACGTTCTGGCATAAATTTACTAACTGTTTGCTGATAAGTTTTCATAGGAACTATAAATGCTACGCTATATCCTCCCATTTTTAAATCACTTGGAGAAACTTCGGTAACAACGCCTACTTTAGTATTAAATTTATAATTTGTATTCATATCACTTTCTACTTTTTCATGTAATGCTAACTCATCGCCCTCTTTTATATTTAATAGTGGTATTTTTTGTACAGCTTTTGAACCATTTGGTGTATGGTATGTGCTATCTAATAATATACCTGTAACTGCACCCTCTTGATAAAATTTATTAGGATCTATACCAATTTCTTTACAGTATTTTTTAAATGATTTATCACTTAATCCAACTAAATTTGATATAATTTTATACTTTCCATTTTCCTTCAATACATTATATTTAAAACTTACTTCATCAAATCCACCAAACTTAGAAAAAACATCTGATTCCTGTTGTTTTGTTACATAGGTTGAAGTACGTACTTGTCTTCTAACTACACTATCCTTAACTTTAGGTAGTGAAATAATTTTATTTATCATATCATCACTTGGTTCATCAAGAATATTTAGATTAACCGTCATATCATATTTAGTCATTTGATCATTCTTAGACTCAGCTAAATTTAATATAGATATAATGCTAATATATCCCACTGTTAATGTGAAACACATTGAAATAGACAACACAGCAGTACGTAAGCTTCTTTTATTAGCTGCAAATTGTACTTTTGCTAGCTCTCCTTCTATTCCAAATATTTTATTTATTATTGGGTAAGATTTTTGTTTTTTAAGTTTTATATTATTATTGTTTTGACGTATTCCAACAATGGCTGATACTTTCGCTACTTTTCTTGCTGGAATATACGCCGATATTAAAACAGTAATCAACGATATAATAATGGCAAAAGCAACTACTACCCATGAGAATGTAATATCTATCTTACTAAAATTCTCTGTAGCACTAAGAATTTCATTGACTTTAAAAACAACTGTATGACTAAATAAATATCCTATCATAATCCCTATTGGTAATTGAATAAGCCATAGTACAAACCCTTCATAGATTACAGAGTGCTTAATTTGTTTTGGAGTTGCTCCTAAGCTTTTTAGTATTCCTAATTGCTTAATCCGACTGCTTGCAGATAAAGAAAACGCATTGTATATAATAAGAATAAATGCTCCCATAACTAACAACATCATTATTATTACTGTTGCTACAATTACTACAAGTTGAGGATTTGTATTAGTTTTATCGTTAATTCCATATAAGCTTAACAAAGATGCATTGTAGCGAACATTATATTTTCCATATTCATCTTGTTTTAATCCCGTAGATTTAGCTATTTTAGGTAATGTATCATAAATTTTACGTGGTTTATCAAACCTCATATAAACCGTAAGTTCATCTTTAGGTTTTATCTGTGAATGATTCAAATATCCCATAGCAATATATCCAGGATATGCAGAACTCCCAGAAACATCTAGTTCTCCAACTATGGTATAATCCTTAGTTTCTATTTCCTTGAAAGTCTCGCCTGATCGTTTATTTCCTTGGGTTTTAATTTTTTTATTACCTAACATACGATTACCTGTTGGAATAGTCAATTTATCACCAATTTTGTACGAAGGATTATCCAAGAAAAATAATTTAGATACAACAATTTCTCCAGATTTTTGAGGAAGTGTACCTTTTGTAAGTGTGTTTTTTAAGCTCATGTCTGACCAAAATTTTTCATCTGCATCTCTCATTAATAAATACGGACGTTTAGTATCAGAAAGCTTAGCAGTAATCCACTGTCCTTTAATCATAGTAGTTTCAACTTCTGGATTTTCTGTTACATACTTTAATTTATCACCTGATATAGATTCAAATAATTCGCCATGCCAGTATCCTCCATTTTCAATTGCCTCACTTACTTTTGACTCCCGTAAGGTATGTAAAAATATACATAGTGAACATAAAAGTGCTGAAGCAATTGTAATAGCAACGATTATGGAAATTGTATGTCGCTTATTTTTTTTCAAATGATTATATGTATATTCATTCATTATGTTCATTACTTAATCACCTCATCTGACACAATTTCACCATCATCGATTCTAATCATCCTATCTGCTGATAATGCAATTTTTTCGTCATGAGTAATTATTAAAATAGTTTGATTGTACTCTTTATTTGAAACTTTCAACATCTCAAGAATACTTTCAGAGTTTTTTCTATCAAGGTTTCCAGTAGGTTCATCTGCTAAGATAATAGATGGTCTATAAATTAATGAACGAGCTATAGCAACTCTTTGCTGCTGACCTCCTGAAAGCTGGTTTGGTAAATGATTAAGCCTTTCGCTTAAACCAAGCATTTTTACAATCTTATCAAACTCTTCTTTTTTTGGCTTTCTGCCATCTAAAAGCATTGGTAATAATATATTTTTCTTAACATTTAATGTAGGTATAAGATTGAAAAACTGATATATTAGACCTACTTTTCTTCTACGAAATAAAGCTAGTTCAGTTTCATTCATTAATGAAATATCAGTGTCCTCAATATATATTTTTCCACTTGTAGGTTTATCCACGCCCCCTAGCATATGTAGTAGTGTAGATTTACCTGAACCACTTGCTCCAATTATTGAAACAAATTGTCCTTTGTTTATGATCAAATTCAAATTATTAAGTGCAGTGACCTTCGTATCTCCCATTCCATAGGATTTTGTAAGGTTTTCAGTTCTTAGTATTTCCAAAATATTCTCCCCTTTATTTATTAGTTCATATTTTCAAAGAGTTTATGATTTTACTATGTATTTCTTTGATTAACTTTATTTTACTTTTTCTATCTTACATCTTAGTGACAGAGTTAATTAATTTCTATAAAACTTTATTATAAATTTTGCTCCTCCTGTTTCCTTATTTAAAGCAGTAATTTCACCATTTTGTTTCTTAATTATGGACATTGAAAGAGCAAGTCCAATTCCTACACTATTTTTAGATGAGTTAGCACCCTTATAAAACCTAGTAAATAAATGGGGAATATCCTTTTTATCAAATCCTTTACCATTATCTTCAATTATTATTTGTGTGCATAAAGGATCTTGTTTATAATCTATAGAGATTACTCCACAATCTGGTGTATGTTCGTAGCAATTTTTTACTATATTAAGAATTGCTTCACTTGTCCAATGAAAATCACCATAAAAAAATATCTCACTATTGTCTTTAATAAAAAGTTGTTGCTTCTTTTTTTCTATCATTAAACGTAAAGGTTCAACAGCTACACATATCAATTCATAGACATTAATAGGCTTATATTCTAATTGAATTGAATCTGCATCTATTTTTGAAAGTATCAACAATGATGATACTAAATAATTTAGACGCTCTATCTGTGCTGAAATACTTCCAATATACAAAGCTTCATCACCTTCAATATTACTAGATTCTAATAATTCAATCATCAATGACATAGAAGTAATTGGAGTTTTAAGTTGGTGGGAGATATCTACAAGGTTATTGCATAGATTTTCTTTTTCTACTCTTTCTTTTTCTCTACTTTCTCTAAGCATCATAACAGTTTTATATAATTCATCTTCTAAAATTGAAAATTCATCTTCTTTGCTTTTAATTTGCATTGTATAATCGCCTTCATTTATATCATAGAGATATTTTGCTAAACTATCTATACGTTTTTTCTTTATGATATTTGAGGCTATTAGAGATACTACAAAATAAGAAAATATTGCTACAATTAGTATTAAAATCACATTTAGTACATTGCTAAATCCTTGATTAGTGTTGAAAATAAAGTTGCAACTTTCTATGTAACCATATTGATTTAATATTTTCTTCCCACTATTTATATCTGTTTCATTTTTATTTTTTAGTGCTGATACTAAATCTTGTTCAATATCCTCATTAGCATTCACGCCAACTGCTATAAGTTGTGCCGCTTTTTCATAGAACATGTTCTCTGATTGCTTGTAAATAAAAGAGCCACATATAACACAAAAAATTGTTATATATATAAAGCTTGTAGCTAACCATATCCTCATACCTTTTTTATTCATATAAAATTTAATCCTCCAACCTATAACCTATACCTCTTACAGTTTTAATAAAAGATGTATCTTCTAACTTCTCTCTAAGACGCTTTATTGCTACTGATAATGTGTTGTTATTTACAAATTCTCCATTAACATCCCATAAATTTTCCAAAAGTGTAGATCTTGTTAAAGTTCGATTTTTATTTTCTAATAATTGTAATAATAAGTTATACTCACCTACTGTTAATTCTACTTCTTGGTTGTTTTTATACACTCTTGATTGAGATTTTATTACTTTAATATTTTTACAACATAAAATATCTTCTTGGATTTGCTGTTTTACTGATCTACGCAACACAGCACTAATACGAGATTGTAAAACACTCAATTTAAAAGGTTTTGTAATGTAATCGTCTCCCCCCATATCTAGCCCTTTTATCATATTGCTGTCTTCATCATTGATGGTAAGAAAAATAATAGGGATATCTTTAATTTCTTTTACATAACGACAAAACTCAAATCCTGATCCATCAGGTAGATTTAAGTCTAATAATATTAAATCTATATCTGGTTTAAAAAGTTCTCTTCCTCTTTTTAAATTTTCACCATGAATAACGTTATAGTTGCTTTTCGATAAAAATGATTTAACTCCAAAAGCAATTGTATCGTCATCTTCAATTATCAAAATATTAAACATCTATTTGTCTCCTTTTTTGTTATCAAGTTCAACTGGCAATTATTATAATATATTATTTTATTTAAAATTAATGTCGAAGTTTGTATTGTATTTATTTTTAGTATTTTATTTATACGTAAAAATGGGTATAGGTTGTAATTTAAATAACTACACACCTTACCCATTTTCTTTTTATGTTTATTCCTATATACTTTCTTGTCTAATATTTTCTATTATACTTTCTTTGTTTAACTTTTTCATAGGTATATACGATGCAATAAATGTAACAGCAAATGTTCCTAAAACACATACTAAAACTGCCTTCCATGGAAGTATCATACCAAATTCTACAACATCTCCAATAGTTTTATTCATAATTATATCTATTGCAATTGCTATAGGAATTCCATACATTAATGCTAAAACTCCATATAACAGACTTTCAAAATATATTATCCTATTAAATCCATTAGGCGTTGTACCTATAGATTTAATTACTGCAAATTCTCTTTTTCTTAGATTTATATTTGTGCTTATTGTATTTACTATATTTATTATACTTACTAAAGATATAATAAATATAAATCCATATACAAATATTTTCACTACACTAATAGATTTTTCAATTTTTAATGATTCTTCTACTTCATCACGTACATCATATGCGTATTTTTTACCTATATCATTTACTGCTTTTCTTGTATCTTCTTTTTTATCAGAGTATATATATATATTTGAATCACTTATTTCATAGCCTAATTTTTTACCTACCTCATTATAAGTTATAAAATCTATTCCCATATAATTAGACTGTTTACTTCCTATAGGTAAATCGTCAGTAGTAGCTAAAACTTTTAATTTTATAGGCTCTGTTATTTCTTTATCATTTTTATCAAAATATCTCTTATATGCATCTATTGTATCTCCAACTTTATAATTAGTTAATGAAATATCATAAACTTTACTACGCTCTCTATAATAACTTTTATTTCTAAGTATTATCCCATTTTCTTTTATCGCTGTTTTTTTATCAAAGTTCCCATCTTTTAATTTTATTGATTTTATATCTTTATCTGGTATAAATTGAAAATGATTCTGTCCCATATCAAAGTCATATACAACTTTATTATTTTTACTTTTTTTAGAAAAAAAGTCATCTATAACCTTTTTATATTTTTTATTTATATCATTTTCATTAACACTCATACCTACTCCATAGTCATTAGTAACAATAGTTTTTTTTATTCCATTTATTTTATTTAAATCTTCTATTATATTATTATTTTCTTGTATGCCACTTTTCCAAACTCTTATATCATAAGTCATCCTACCTGTATTTACTTCACTTGCTTTTTCAAACAACGCTAAAAATCCACTAAATGATATAAATATAACTACACTAATTATTAAAGAAAATAACGTTATTCTAAATTTCTTTTTGTTTCTTCTTAAATTTTTATATGCAAGAACACCTTCTGTTTTAAATAATAATTTAATTAATTTAGAGTTTTTTACTTTTCCTAATTTTAGATTACTACTATTTCTTATACATTCAAGTGGTGATGTTTTAGCTGATTTAATAGCTGGAAATATTGCTGATACAAATATTGTAAATAGCACAATTATTGTACTTAAAACTATTACATATGGATTATATACTAATCTTAAATTCATGTTTCCAATTTGAGAATTATTAAATGATACTTGTATTAATTTTAATACTAAATCAATAGCAAAAGTACCTATAATTAACCCCACTGGTATTCCTATTAAGCTCACTATAATAGCTTCTATAAATACTAATTTCATGACTTGATTTTTAGTAGCACCTATACAATTTAATACTCCAAATTGTTTCCTTCTTTCACTTGTTGATATACTAAATGAATTATATACTGTAGCTATTGTACATATAACAACTAATGCTATTACAGTAACTATTGCTATGCTTATTGTTTTATCAATATTTGCATAAGCACTTGCACCTTTTAATCTTAGTAAATCTTCATTAAATGATAGGTTTTTATAATGTACACTGTTATCATTATTCTTCTCATCTAAACTATTACTTTCAACTTCTTCTTTTAATCCTAAGTTTTTTGCTATAGATTCTGATATTTCATAAATTTCTTTTGGGTTATTGGCTAATACACCTACTTTTAATATATCGTTTTTGGATTTACTATTTACATCTAAGTATGTTATTGAACTTACAACATCATTTCCTATATCATTTTTAGGTTTGTTCATAATACCAACTATTTTAAAATCTTTGCTTTTTTTGTTTATTATAGTTTCATGATCCCATACTGCTGGACTTTCTAGATTCTTTCCACCTTCAGATAGCCTTTTTCCAATTTCTAGTGTTATATTGTCTCCTACTTTTTTATTAATTAAAGGTATAGCACTTTCACTTAATACTATTTCGTTATTATTTGTAGGAAGTTTCCCCTCCTTTAACTTTACTTGATAGCTTTCAAAAGCAATCTTGTCATACTCTTTTACTTGAACTAAGTTTTTCTTTTTATTATTTAATTTTGAAAATCCTAAGCTATCATATACAAAGCTTTTAGATAAACCTGAACTATTTGTTATAATATCTACATTATCTTTTTTCACATTATGAAACATAGCATGATAATCTCCCTTATAAGCTATTGCTTCTCTAACCTGATAATCTATAACACTTTCAACCATATTACCTATTCCACAAATCAAAGATGTAGATAATATTATTCCTATTATTGTAACTATTGTTCTTTTCTTATTTTGTTTTAAATATCTTAAAGTTAAGCTGTAATATAAATTCATTTACATCACCTCATTAGCTGTAATCATTCCATCTTCTATGGATATCACTCTATCTGCTTGTAAGGCAATGTTATTGTCATGAGTTATCATTATTAAAGTTTGATTGTATTTTTTTACTGATAACTTTAAAAATTCAATCACTTCCTTAGAGTTTTTGCTATCTAAATTTCCTGTTGGTTCATCTGCTAGAACTATTGCTGGTCTATTAATAAGTGATCTACCTATAGAAGTTCTTTGCTGTTGTCCTCCACTTAATTCATTTGGAAGGTGATTTTCTCTTTCTTTTAATCCTAAAGTTTTTAATAAATCATTTAAGTATGCTTTTTCTATTTTTCTATTATCAAGTTCTGCTGGTAATAATATATTCTCCTTTACGCTAAGTACTGGTATCAAATTATAAAATTGATATATAATTCCTATATTTCTTCTTCTAAATATAGATAAGTCTTTTTCTTTTAAATTATATATATCTACATCATTTATAAATACATTTCCACTAGTTGGCTTATCAACTCCACCTAATAAATGAAGTAGCGTACTTTTACCACTTCCACTAGGTCCTACTATTGCAACAAATTCCCCTTTATTTATTGATAAATTAATATTTTTTAAGGCATCTACTTTTGCTTCTCCCGTGCCATAACTCTTTGTTAAATTTTCAACTTTTAAAATTTCCATATAACCTTTACTCCTCATTTTGTAAATTTCACCTTATTTAGTTCATAATATTTATGTTACTTTTAATTTCTTAACTTAATTTTAAAGATATAAAATTACTTTAAAGTGAATTAAATATTACAAATTAGTCACTTAGATTTTATAGAACATTATATTAAACTGAGTTCCTTTGTTTTTTTCACTTTTGACATAAATATCACCATTTTGTCCTTCAATTATAGACTTTGCCATAGCTAGTCCAATACCTACGCTATCTTCTTTTGAACTACTTTTTCCTTTATAAAATCTTTTAAATATATGAGGTAAGTCTTTTTTATCTATACCTTCTCCACTATCTTTTATTACAATTTCTGTGTATAAAGAATTTTCTTCATAACTAATATCTAAGCTTCCACTAGAAAAAGTATGTTCTACACAATTTTTAATGATATTAACTAAAGCTTCTATAGACCAATTCATATCTCCTAAAAACATAGCTTCACTATCACCATTTATACTCACATCTATATTTTTAAGTTCTATTGGAATTAAACTTGGCTGAATAGACATTTTTATTAATTTTTTAACATTTACTTTTTCACTTTTAAAATTTATTACTTTAGCTTCTACTTTTGAAAGCTTTAGCATGCTTTTTATCAGCCATTCCATTCTATTTAATTGAGATTTTATCTTTTCTAAAAACTCTATTTTAGTTTCTTTTGCTATATCATCATACATTAAATCGTTAAGTATTATAAGTGATGTCATAGGTGTTTTTAACTGATGTGAAATATCAGAAATAGTATCATTTAAAAATATCTTTTCTTTACTTAAAAGCTCTACTTTTTCTTTAAGTATATTAGTCATTTTTATAAGCTCTGTTTTAAGAAGTCCTATTTGACCTTCTTGATTTTTATTTTTCATCTCAAATTTTTTACCTTCTGAACTATGGTATACATAATCAGTCATATCTTTTATATCACTGTATATAGTCTTAAAATAATGCATAACTAAGATTAAAATAGAAATAAATAGCACAAATATAGATAACAAATTTATACTAAATATATCCTTTATACTACCTCTTACAATTGGCTCATTATTTAATCTTATATTTTTATCATAGCTATATTTTTTTAGTATTTCTTTACCTAAACTTATATCATCTTTTGATTTTCCTTGAGTTACTATTCCTACAATATTATTTTCTAAATTAGGATGCTGAGATAATATAGATCCTATTATAGCTTGATTATTTTCTACTACCTTATCTTTTATTATATTTACACTTATAAAGCTAATTCCTACGCAAAGCATTACAGTAATCACAAATAATATAGTGTAATTTTTTATAAAACTTTTTATTTCAGCATTAGATAGAAACACTATTTTCACTTCCGTTCCATTTATATCCTAATCCCCTTACTGTAAGTATGTATTTGGGATGACTTGAATCATCTTCTATTTTTTCTCTAAGTCTTTTTATATAAACAGTAATTGTATTGTCATTTACAAAATCACAAGCAACATCCCATAATTTTTCTAGTATTTTAGTTCTACTTAATACAACATTATTATTTTTAATTAATATTAATAATAGCTTGTACTCAACAGAGGTTAACAAAATTTCCTCTTCACCTTTGTAAACTCTAGCTTCTAAAGTATTTATAGTTAAGTCTTTAAATTTAATTACCTTTTTATTTTCATTGCTACTGCCTTTTCTCCTAAGTACTGCATTCATCCTAGATATAAGCTCCCTAACTCTAAAAGGTTTGGTTATGTAATCATCTCCTCCAATATCTAGCCCCATAACTACATTCACTTCTTCATCACAAGCACTTAAAAATATTATAGGAGTGTCTTGAGCTTCTCTAATTTCCTTGCAAAAATCGTAACCATTTCCATCTGGTAACATTACATCTAAAAGAACTATATTATACTTTTTATCTTTAATACTATTTCTACTTTTCTCTAAATCATTGCATATATCAATATTAAATCCTTCTTTTTCTAGTGCATACTTTACTGCAAAAGATATTGCACTATCATCTTCTATCATAAGTACATTTATCATTTTCTCACCCAATTTCATATTTATTTTAATCAAATTATAAAGTAATTCGAACTATATATTATTTTCCTTCAAGTTACTTAATCCAATCTAATATTTTCATATAACTATTATCATATATTATTTTATTTAAAATCAATGTCGAAATTTGCATTATATTCGATTTTTCTATATTAATTAAGATAAGCCCTTTGTAAGGAATATTTTTCTTCTTTTTTTGCTTTTAAAATATATATGTTTTTTATTTTGTTAATTAATCATTCGTTATATGCATATATAATATTTGAGTAAGAACTCTAAAAATGTTATAATTTTGTAATCGTCAAAATTTACAAAATGCTTTATTATATTAGTATCTGTTTAAATTATTTTAAAGGAGATTAAATATGAGTTTAAAAAAGAGAGTTACGTCAATTATTATATGTTGTACTGTTATATTAGGAAGTTTTAGTTTAGTATTCGCAGATTCTTCAAGAGTTGTTACTTTAGGAGCTAACTTAAGCTCTGAGCAAAAGCAAACTATGCTAAAATACTTTGGTGTAAATCAAAATGATGCAGTTGTACTTGAAGTAAATAATCAAGAAGAAAGAAAGTATTTACAAGGGATAGCACCTGAAGCTCAAATAGGAACTAAAACTTATTCTTGTGCTTATGTAGAACCTACTAAATCAGGAAGTGGAATTAACGTAAAAACAGCAAATATTACGTGGGTTACTTCAGCTATGATAGCTAGTACACTTGCCAGTTTAGGTATAACTGATGCCAACTGTGTAATAGCTGCTAATTTCCCTGTAAGTGGAACAGGAGCCCTTACTGGTGTAATGAAGGCCTATGAGGATGCTACTGGTAAGCCTCTAGATGAAAATAAGAAGGAAATAGCTACAGAAGAACTAGTTGTAACTGGGGACTTAGGTCAAGATATAGGTCAAGATAAAGCTACAGGAATAGTTAATGATGTAAAAACACAAGTTATTAAGAATAATACTAGCGATACAGTTCAAATCGCAGATACAATAAATAATATTACTAATAACTATAATGTAACATTATCACCTGAACAACAAAAACAATTAGAAGATTTAATGCTTAAAATTTCTAAGCAAGATTATGACTACGGTAAAATGAAAGATGCTTTAAATAGCGTATCAGATACTGTAAATGAAAATTTAAAAGATTTAGGTGAAAGTGTAAACAATTCAGGTATATTAGATACCGTTAAAGGATGGTTTTCTGGAATCGGAGATTGGTTTGCTGGGTTAACAGGTTCTAAAGATGAAAATCTAGGTATACTAGAAAATACAAATGATAGTTTGCTTGGTGAAAATGCACACATAGATGCTACTAACAAGGATGCTATAAATTTACCTTCTAGTGAACAAGTTGAAGGGTTCTTTGGTAAGGTATGGCATTGGTTTACAGGATTATTCAATGGAGATTCTAACAACTCAGAAAATAGTAATAACAATAATACAACTGAAACAAGTTCTCCAAATGAAAATACAGAACAATCTAATTCTAATGAAGTTAATAACAATGAAAACGTAGATTTAAATAATAATTCAAGTGAAAATCCAGTTGAAAACCAAAATAACAACGTAGACAATAATACACAACAAAATAACTAAAATAAAAAAGGCAGATAAATTATTATCTGCCTTTTATATTATCCTATAGTCTTTACCAATTCTTCTTCACCTAATATGCGAGTTATTCTAACTCCGAAATTTTCATCTACAATTACAACTTGCCCATAACCAATTTTTCTACCATTTACATTGATTTCAACTTCTTGTCCTTCAAATGTATCTAGCTCAATTAAAGATCCTTTTGATAACTCAAATATATCTTTTAATGCTATTTTAGTTCTTCCAAGCACCGCACTTACTTTAAGCTCTATATCTAATACTCTTTCAAAATTTTCACTCATATGATTACACTTCCTTTTTTACACTATCTGTTATAATAACACCACGCTTATTTTTAATAAGACCTGGTTTACATTTAAAAGATCTTGCTCCTCCTACATTAAGGTCTATATCTCCATCTATTTTAGTATCTAGAGTTATAACATCTCCAAGCTTTAAATCTAATAACTCTTCTACACTTATTTCAGTTCTACCTAATACTGCAACCATTTCTGCACTTGTTCCACAAATTTTATTGTAAATAGCATTTGTGAACTCAAAATCATATTCAATATTTTTACTTTTGAAAAGTCTTTTTGGTTCTAATTGATCTAATACAGGCTCCATACAACTGTATGGGTTGCAGAAAGACATTCTACCTACTTCTTTATTTCCATCCATCATTCTCATGTGAGATATCAATACTGACTCACTAACTGGATATTTTTTACTAGAACCTACATTTGTATAAACATTAGAAACATCCCTATGATCACAACCTTCAAATATATGCATTTTAGTTAAAAACTTACTACCTATATAAGATATTAACTCTCTGTCTACTTCTGTTAACTCTCTATTGTAATCACTGAAGACCCCATCTCCTCCAAGTATTAAATCTACAAATGTAAGCGCAACACTCTTATCAATTTGATATATAAGACCTTGAATTAGTGGCTGTATTGAATGTTCAATAATTACTGAGTCATTAGAAATCATGTTCATAAACTCTTCGTAGTTTGTTTGTTCTATTTTTTCTAATTTACACACTATATTAGGTCTTTTTAATTCATAAGCTACAAATAAATTTATATTCTTACAAAATTCTTCTTCTATTATAGATAAGAATCTCATATTTCCTGTAGAATATCTTTGCGGCTTTTTAAAGTCATATACAACAATTCCTTGGCTCATAATCTATCTTTATCTCCTCTATAAATTTCATTGCTTTAAAAGGTCATATACAGTTTTTCATACTTTAAGACTATAAATAAATCTTTGGATAATATAAAATAACCTCTTATATTTTAATTTTATAACTTAGATAAAGCTGATACTATGATTTCCTCTTTAAATGGCTTTACTATAAATCCTTTTGCTCCATATATTATAGCTTCTTTCATTCTAGCTTCTTGCCCTAATGCTGAAACCATTACTACAGAAGCTGCTGGATCAATTTTTTTAATTTCTCTTAATGCTTGTAAACCATCCATTTCCGGCATAGTTATATCTAATGTTACTATGTCTGGTTGTAATTCTTGGTATTTTTCAATAGCCATTACTCCATTTTCCGCTTCTCCTACTATTTCAAAATCATAATTTTGAAGCATAGTACGTATAGACATACGCATAAATGCTGCATCATCAACTATTAATACTCTTTTCATAATTTCTTCCTCCATTTATGTCAATTATTATCTTTTTTTTATTTTATATTTTTCTATATACTGACGGTTTTACTCTTTGAAAATCGGTTTGCAGGTTAGATAAATTTTCTGACATACCTATAATCAAATACCCTCCAGGTTTAAGTGAATCATATAATCTTTTTATTAATCTTTGTTTTGTAGGTGTATCAAAATATATCATTACATTTCTACAAAAAATAACATCGTATTTACATTTTTCCCAACCTAAACTATTATTTAAATTAAAATATTTAAAATCAATTAACTGTTTTACATTATCATCAATCATATAGTTTTTTTCACTTACTTTTTTAAAAAAGCTTTTTTTCCATGCAGCTGGCAATTTTGATATTTTATCTTCTGAATAAATTCCAGCCTTTGCTTGTTTTAATACATTATCAGAAATATCTGATGCAGTTATACTAACTTTAAATTTTGAACTTTTTCCAAGTATAGATGATACTAACATAGCAATACAATAAGGTTCTTCTCCTGTAGATGATGCTGCTGACCAAATTTTAATTCCACCAGAATGAGGTTTTTTTAAGCTAGGCATTATTATTTCATTCTTTAAAAAATCATAATGTTGCTCTTCTCTCATAAAATATGTAAAATTGGTAGTAAGTTTCTCTACAAGTGTTGATGCTTGTTCTCCTGTGCTATCTTTCATTAGATTATCTATATAACTTTTAAAATCCGTAAATCCTAGTTTTTTTACCATTAATAATAATCTAGTTTCTATTAATGTTCTTTTGTTTTCTAGGTTTATTCCATAGTTATTATACATATAATTTTTTAGGCGTAAAAAATCTTGATTAGTTAGTTCCATCGTTAACATCCTCTATAATTTTCACTAAAGAATCGCAGTCTAATATCATTTGAACATCACCATTAATTTCACTGACACCTTTTATAAAGTTTTGTTTATAGTCTTCTTTACTTGAGTTCATTTTCATAATTTGGTTAGGTAAAATAGTAATAACTTCATTTACTGCATCAACAATCAGTCCAATCTTTTCCATATTATTCTCTATTATAATTATACACGTTCTTTCATTATAGTCTATAGGTTCTATATCAAATCTCATTCTAGCATCCATAACAGGTATAATATTACTTCTTAAATTTATAATACCCTTCATATATTCAGGAAGAAAAGGAACCTTTGTTATTGGCAATACCTCAATAATTTCTATAATGTAATTTGATGATAATGCATATTTTTGACCATTTATAATAAACACCATGTATAAATCATCTATTTTACCCTCTATTATTTCATCATTTGCATTCACAAATAATACACCCTCCTTTTAAATAACTTTTTCGCGTTTTCCAACACTCTTAATAGTTAGCTTATTTGTAAGAGTATCAAAGACAATAGTCCTTCCACAAGAACCTAATACATCTTCAGAAACAATAGAAATATTCAACTTAGCTAATGTCTCTTTGCATGATTTTACATTTTTTTCTCCAATAGTAAAAATACTACTACCAGAGTTTTTAAAATTAAACATATGAGCTCCACCAGCTAACTTAGCTCTTATAAGTCTTTTGTTAGCCCCGGATTTTATCATTTGATCATATAATAAATAAATTCCACTATCTGCATACTTCGATTTATTATCCATCTTTTTGTCAACCTTTGAATCTGGAAGCAAAATATGTACTAATCCTGCAATCTTATTTATTTCATCATACAAAACTACGCCACAACATGACCCAAGTCCAACAGTCATTATCTTTTCTGGTGCTCTTACAATGTTAGATTCTGCTATTCCTACTGTTATAATTTTCATTAACTGTTCTCCTAACAAGCAAAACCTAGTGAGGATAGTAATTTTTCACATGACTCAACTTTAGGAATAAAATAATATTTACCTTCTATATTGTTATCGGTTGTAAAGAAGTCAGTCTCTATACATAGTATCGAATCTGAAACTGGCCCATATAGAGATATAGGTAAATTCATAATTGCTCTTACCATATCTACACTAAAATATGGAATAGAAGGATCAATGCTTAAGCTAGTCATATCTGAAATTGCTGTCAAATATGTACCACATAATATGTTGCAAATTTCTCCTATTGAACTTAATTCCTTACGTACTAAATCATAGTCCTCTTTGTCAAACTCTAAGTTGTTTCCAGTTACTTTTGATAATAGATTAATTGCAGAATCAAGTTTCATTATAACTAGAATAAATCCTTCCATATCTCCTGATAATTGTAAAACAGTTCCTACAACTAGCTCTTCTGGAGAATCATAACTATTAGTTATATCAGAAAAACTGATTAAATCACTCTTTGGAATTCCTATATCTACAATCTCATTCAGCATCATACCTAATGAAGTAGATGCATTTCCTGATCCTATATTACTAATTTCTCGAAATACATTTAATTTATCACATTCAAAGTTCATATATACCTACTTTCCATCTACTCTTTATCTCTTATCGTAGATTCTGATCTTTTTAATTGATTTAATATTGCATTTGGTATCATATCTAAAGAAGTTTCTTTCAAGACAGCTCCAATATTCTTTGCTGCCATAGGCATTCCATAAACAACACATGAATGCCTATTTTGTCCTAATGTATATCCGCCTGCATTCTTTATATCAAGTAGTCCCTTAGCTCCATCAGATCCCATTCCGGTTAAAATAACACCTATAGTATTTTTCTTAGAAGCTTTTGCTACTGATTGAAACAAGTAATCTACTGAAGGGCAGTGTCCACTGACTTTTTCCCCCTCTTTAATTTCTAATACATATTTATTGTTTCTTTTTTCAACTCCCATTTGTAATGCTCCTGGAGCTATATATGCATGTCCGCTTAAAATTTCTTGCCCATCTTTACCTTCACATACATTTATAATACACTCTTTGTTTAACCTCTCTGCATATCTTTGAGTAAATACAGGTGGCATATGTTGTGTTATTACTATTCCTGGTAAGCCAACTGGTAACTGTTTTAAAAGTTTTCCAACAGCTTCTACTCCTCCCATAGAGGCTCCAATAGCAATTATATCTGTATTAGATTTAGTTCTTATATTTTTTATTACACTTTTTTTATTTGCAACAGTATTAGGTTTATTTAAATTATTCCTTGAATAATTATCTTTAACTAGTTTAGCTACAGATGCCTCTTTTATTTTACTCGCTAACTCGTTTGCAAAATTGTTCATTCCTCTTGAGTCTGGTTTTTCTACAAACCCAACAGCTCCTGCATTTATTGCCTCAAAGCATCTATCATCTGCACCACTTATAACAATAGTTGGTATTGGGCATTGTTCCATCAAAATCTTTAAAAACTCAATACCGCTCATACCTGGCATCTCAATGTCTAATGTCAATACATCTGGTCTTAGTTCAATTATTTTATCTCTAGCTTCATAAGGATCTTTAGCTGTTCCTACGATCTCTAACTCTGAAAATTCTTGAAGATACTTAGCTATAACACGACGAAATATACTAGAGTCATCAATTATTAGAACTTTTATTTTTTTGTTTACTTCCATATAACGTCTCTCCTTCTGAGTATTTAAGATGTCTTCTATACTTTAGTTTGATACATTTTGATTACTCACTGATAATTGCATTTGCATCAATTATCAAGCTAATAGATCCATCCTCTAATATAGAACATCCAGACATATATGATTGAATTTTTTCAAATTGTGTTAATAGTTCTGGTATAGGTTTTATTACCACTTGTTGTTGTCCAATTATTCCATCGACAATTATACAAACATTACCTATCTCAGATTCAACTAAAATCATAATTCCATTGTCATTTTTTTGAGTATCTATTCCTAATATATTTGATAGTCTTCTAATTTCATAACAATTTCCTCTTATTATGCTATGTTCTTCTCCATTTGGATTTTTAACTATCTCATAGGCACCTTGTCTAAATACTTCTTTTATGTTAAGTGATGGTATTATATATATTTCATCACCTACCCTAACTTTCATTCCATCAACAATTGCTAAAGTTAAAGGAATTCTAATTACTATATTTGTACCTTGTCCTTTTTCACTATCAATAGCTATTGAACCTCTTAACTGTCTTATATTAGTATATACAACATCCATTCCAACCCCTCTACCAGAGTACTCACTTACAGCTTCCTTTGTAGAGAATCCAGGTGCTAATATAAAATTATAAGCTTCTTTATCACTAATTTCATCTATGCTTTTACTTGTAATTCCTTTTTCTATAGCTTTTTTAACGATTGCTTCTTTATTTAAGCCTCTACCGTCATCTTTTATTATTATAACTACATCTCCACCAGTGTTTTTAGCCTCTAATAATATAGTTGCTTTTTCTGGCTTTGAAGTTTGTTGGCGTTCTTCTGGAGTTTCTATTCCATGGTCCATACTATTTCTAATCATGTGCATTAATGGATCAGATATATTCTCAAGAATATTTTTATCAACTTCTGTTTGATCTCCCACTAATTTTAATTCTACTGATTTACCAGTCTTTCTACTCATATCTCTTACAACTCTTTGCATTTTTGTAAAAGTTGAAGATATAGGAACCATTCTCATAGACATAACTACATCTTGTAATTCAGTTGTTAATTGATGTAATCTTCTAGCTTGCTTTTCAAAATTATCACGATTGAAATCTTCTAATTGAGATTGTTTTTCTACCATAGATTCAGTTGTTACAATCTCTCCTACTAAGTTCATTAGCATATCAATTTTACTTATATTTACACTTAGGTAGTTATTCTTACTATGTGTGTGATGTTGGTTTTCTTCTTGTTTTAAATCCTTTTTTGTAGCTTTATTTTCTTCACTTACTTTTTCATTTTTCTCTTCTTCAATATGTTTAATATTTTCTTCAATAACTACTTCTTCTTTTATTTCATCAGCTTTTACTTCAGAAATAACATTTTTTTCTTCTTCTACTGTTATAGCTATCTCTTCCTCAAGTTTTTCTTCAACTAAAGAACTTATATTAAATATACTTTCTAATTCAGCTGTATCTGTAACCTCTTGTATTTCTAAACTCTCTAAAAACATAGTTTCTTGGATACATTGCTCTATTGACTCTTTTTCTTCTTGTGTACTTAAATATATTCTAAAGCCATCACTTATTATTTCATTATCACATTCAACTTCTAAATTTTCTGGTATTGTTTTTATAAATGAGCACTTACTTTCAATCATAGCAAGTACGCCTAAAGCTCTAATGCCCTCCATACCGCATCCATCTTCAAATGAAACTTTAGCATAAAACTGTTTTTCTCCATCCTTAGGCATTTTTATCTCAATTTGTTCCTCTAACTCGCTACCTTGTTCTAGGTCTTTTTCTTCATTTTCAGATTCTTCTTTTAATAAACCAGCTACTCTCTCAAGTAGTTCATCTATACTAGCTTCTGGAAGTAACCCATCCTGAACATTTAATATTTCTTCCTTTAAAAAATCTATACTTACCAAAACTACATCAACTAGTTCTTCCCACTTATTATTAGAAAGTTCTCTTCCATTTCTTATTTCATCAAAAACGTCTTCTATGCTATGTGTAAGCTTAGTTAAACTGTCATATCCCATCATAGCCGAAGACCCTTTAATAGTATGCATTGCACGGAAAATTTCTTCAATTGCTTCTTTTCCTAATTTTCCTGTATCAGATTGCCCAACAAGTAGAATTTCTTCTAATTGTTCTAATAATTGCATATTCTCATGAACATAAAATTCATTTAAAGAATCCATTCCGCTCATACTCTGTCTCCTTTATTAGTTAAACTTTTAAATTTTTAATCATTCGTAGCAAAATAATTTACTTCGTTTTTATCAAAATCTATATTTTTATTTGAATCTTTTAAAACAAACTTGTCTATAAGTGATTTTAGCATTTGAGCTTGCCCACTTAATTCTTCACTTGCTGCTGCACTTTCTTCTGATGTTGCTGAATTTGTCTGTACAACTTCAGAAATTTGATCTACTCCTAATGTAACCTGAGCAATTGAATTAGCCTCATCTTCAGATGCTTTTGCTATATCATTAACTAGTGCAGTAGTTTTGCTAGTTGTATTTATTATCTTTTGAAGCGACTGAGCTGTATTATCTACAATTTTTGTTCCATTTTCTACTGCTTCTATTGAATTTTCAATTAATGTAGATGTATTCTTTGCTGCTTCTGCTGATTTTGCTGCAAGATTTCTTACTTCATCTGCAACTACTGCAAATCCTTTGCCAGCTTCTCCTGCTCTTGCAGCTTCTACTGCTGCATTTAATGCTAATATATTAGTTTGGAATGCTATATCATCTATTGTTTTTATAATTCTTCCAATTTCATTAGATGTAAATGATATATCTTCCATTGCTTTAACCATTTCTTTCATTTGCTCATTACCATCTTTAACTTGATTAGCTGCATTTAAAGTTAATGAATTAGCTTTTTTTGCATTTTCTGCAGTTCCTTTTATTTTTTCAGAAATTTCATTTATAGTAGAAGATAATTCTTCAATTGCACTTGCTTGTTCTGTTGCCCCTTGTGATAACATTTGAGATCCACTAGCAACTTGATCAGATGCAGCTCCTACCTCCTCAGATGCTATGTTTATTTGTTCCATCGTTTCGCTTAAATCATTTGTTATTCTATTTATAGATTTTTCAATGTATTTAAAAACTCCTATATATTCAGCATTAGTATCTGTATTGAAATTTCCCGATGAAACATCCCCTAAAACTCTAACAGTATCTTCTATAATATCTTTTATTTTATTACTCATTTGAGTCATGCTATTTGATAAAACTCCTAATTCATCTTTTGACTCATAATTTAAATCAATATCAAAATCTCCAACAGCCATTTTGTTAGCAGCTACTTCTAATTCCTCAATTGGTTTTTTCAAACTTCTTGTAATGTAAATACATATAATAACTCCTGATGCTATACTAATCACATTTAATGTCGTTGATATAATTTGTGAAGTTTTTACTGACGCAGATACATCTTTATCAAAATCAGCTCCTATTTTTTCTGCCTCTTTATAAAGATTTTCTGCCGTTTCTGTACATGCAGTAAACACTTGTGCGTATCCAGTAAGATCTATTTCAGTCATAGGACCTTTAAAATTTGGTTGTTGAGTTGCATTATATATCTTTTCATACTCTTGCTTTAATTGCTTTTCATATTCCTCGATGCTATCAAGATATTGGCTAATTTTTTTATTTTCTATAGCTTTTTCGGACCCACTTCTTATATCTTGAATTCTCTTTTCAAGGCTATCAAACTCTGCTAAAACTAACTTTCTTGTTTCTACATGCTCATTATCTGCAAATCCACCATTGATTCTTCTTGAAATTCCAACTAAATCTCTACGTATTCCCATGGCATCAGTATTTAATTCATATGGTCCTTCAAATAACTCATGGCTTACTCTCCCTGCTTCTTTCAAATTATACAATGTATATAAATTTGAAACTGTTGTAAGCAATAATAAAATTACAAAACAGATACCTAGCTTTTTACCTATTTTTAAATCCTTCATGTATATGCCTCCCCTACTTCATTTTGAATAAAGTTAAATAAAATTAGTTCATTTAATAAAACAGTTTATCTTATTTTTTATACGGATAAATACATGTATACTTTAGA
>NZ_LBBT01000251.1 GCF_001006285.1 Paraclostridium benzoelyticum | reverse complement strand
ATATATAAAAAAAGTCGATTTTAAAAAATCGACTTTTTTTGTGCAACAAAAAAATAATAAAAATAAATTAATTTATTGTATACAAAATTAAAAAAATATAGTAAAATAATAAAATAGTAAAAAGGTTAGAATTCTAAGTAAACAAGGAGGAAACTATGAAAAAGAGATTAATTTTGATGACTGCATTAATTTCAACTATGATTTTAACAGGTTGTTCAAATGATAATATAAAAGAAAAAAAGGAAGAAAAAACGACTACACAGGAAAGTAGCGTGGATATTGATGTGGCAGGAAAAATAAGAGATAAATTTGATGAGCTTGATACAGATTCTCATATAAGTTCTTTAACTGAGTTTGCACATAGTTTTTCTGATAAAGTTGATTCGGCTAAGGATACATTAAAAGATGCAAATAATGCCTTGGATTCAGCAGGAGATTTAACTGCAGGATTAGACTCTAAAATTAATGATGCAAATAGTAAAATAAGTAGTGCTAGAGGAGATGTTGATTCAGCTAGACATAAAGTGAATTCTAAAATAGATAATGCTACAGATAAAGTTAATTCAGCATCAGATAAGTTAAGCACAGCAAAAAATAAAGCAGATAGTGCAAAAGATAAAGTAAGTGATAAAATAAATAAAGCAGATAAAGATGTAAATAATGCAAAAGATAAAGTTAATCAAATAGATAAAAATATAAACAATACAAAAGATAAAGTTAATAATAAAGTTGATGACACGAAAAATAAAATTGAAGACACGAAAAACAAGATAGATAGTATAAAAAATGATATATCAGATAAAATTCACAATAGACACTAGACAAAACGAAGATTGCAAAAAAAATTCTTACTGTAACATATATTATACAGTAAGAATTTTTTATTTACATTTTATGAACATTTATAGCAGATAAACCTTTTGGAGCATCTATTACATCAAAGCCTACTTCTTCTCCTTCGTGTAAATCCTTACAATGTCCATTTTCCTTAACATTAGAAAAATGAACAAAGACATCGTTTCCATCGTTAGCTGATATAAATCCATAGCCTCTATTATTATCGAACCATTTAACTACGCCTGTGAATTTTGACATACAAAAACTCCTTTAAATTTTATTTAGATAAAACATTAATAATTTATCTAAACATAGTATTTACGGTTAAAGATTTTTAATAGGAGAAAATATATGTAAAATTTAATAAAATTTAGGATATGAGATTTCTTCTCCTCTTACATATCTATGAATAATATTTCTATCATCACCTATATATATAAATCTTTCTAACCTTTCAATTAAACTATAACTTTTAGGATTTAAATTATGATCATCTAAAATTAAGGCATCAAAGTCATAATCTTTTTCAAAACTTCCTACCTTTCCAAAGAAGCTTCCTCCACCTTTTGTAGCCATATAAAAAGCCTCTGAAAGAGTTAAGAAGTCTACTTGCTTATCTGAATTAACCCATAAAAGTTTAGAACATTGTATAGCATTTACAATAACTTTAAATATAGACAAATCATGGCCTCCACTAATGTCTGAGCCTAGTGCTATATTAATATCATTATCTAAAAATTTTCTAACAGGCATAATGCCGCTTCCCAGATTTAAATTCGAATTCGGGCAGTGAACTGCAAAGACGTTATTTTTTTTCATAAGTTCTAATTCTTTATCACAAGAATAAACACAATGAGCCATTAACGTTTTAGTTTGGCCGAATAAGTTAAATCTATTATAAGCATCTCCATAAAATTCAGACTCTGGTTGAAGTTGTCTAACCCAATCTATTTCTCCTAAATTCTCAGATAGATGAGATTGAGTAGGGGTATTATACTTAAGTGCTAAATCTCCTAATGATTTTAAAAGTTCACTATTGCAGCTAGGTATAAATCTTGGTGTGATTATAGGGTTAACCAGTGCATCAGTATTATAATAATTTTCTAATATATACTCAGTATCAGAAATTGACTTTTCTGTAACCTCTAATAAGTCGTCTGTGCAGTTTATATTCATATTGACTTTTCCTACAAAAGCACCAAGTCCGCTTTGATTAAATAAATTGATAAGTCTTATGCTAGACTCTTTGTGAACAGTAGCAAAAACCGCTATTCTAGTTGTTCCATGCCTCCAGACCTCTTTTATGAAATTTTTATAAACTTTATCTGCATATTCTATGTTTTTAAATTTGCTTTCTTCAGGGAATGTGTAATTATCAAGCCAAGGTATTAACTCTTTATCCATAGCCATTCCTAAATTTCTAAATTGAGGTGCGTGACAATGTAAATCATTCATTCCTGGAATTATTAAATTATCACTAAAATCTATAACTTCAAAATTTTGATATTCAATTGGTAAGTTTTTATATAAATCTAATATTTTTCCATTTTTAACTAATATAAAACCATTTTCTATTATTTCAAATTTATCTTTAATTTTCGTGAATAATATATTCCCCTTATATATTTTAACCATAAATACCTCCTGATATGTGTAAAAAATTATAATAATTGTTAATTTAATTATAATATACATACAATTAAAAATTAAATTAAAAAAAAGTTCGAATTAAGAAGACTTTAAATACTATAACTAAAAATAGTATATGTAATATGATGAAGTAAAAATTCATATTTTATATTGATAATCAATTTGGCCTAAATAATGGGGGGAGATTTTATGGTAGATGATTTCCATATAGGTATCGATATTGGATCAACTACAGTAAAAGTTATTGTATTAAATGATAGTAAAAATATGATATTTAAATCATATAAAAGGCATTTATCAGATATAAAAAATTCAGTTATAAGTTTATTAAGTGAAGCCTATGATAGTGTAGGTGACAATAGAGTATCTGTTGTTATAACCGGATCTGGAGGTATGAAATTAGCAAAAAAATTAAATGTAGAATTTGTTCAAGAAGTAATAGCAAGTACAAAGGCGATTGAAACTTATAATCCAGGAACTGATGTGGTTATAGAACTTGGTGGAGAAGACGCTAAAATAATATATTTGACTAATGGTATAGAGCAGAGAATGAATGGAATATGCGCTGGTGGTACAGGGTCTTTTATAGATCAGATGGCAATATTATTAAAAACTGATGCTAAAGGGCTAAATGATTTAGCTAAAGACTATAAAAATATATATAGCATAGCTGCTAGGTGTGGAGTATTTGCTAAAACAGATATACAACCACTTATAAATGAAGGAGCTAGACAAGAAGATATAGCTGCTAGCATATTTCATGCTGTAGTTGTCCAAACGATTAGTGTATTGGCCTGTGGAAGAAAAATTAAAGGTAATGTTGCATTTTTAGGAGGACCACTATATTTTTTATCAGAACTAAGAAATAGGTTTATAGATGTACTAAAATTAGAGAAAGATAATGTTATATTTCCTGAAAATGCACAGTTGTATATAGCGATGGGTGCTGCATTGTCATATAAAAACGACTATGTGTTATTTAGTGATTTAATAAAAAACATAGAAAGTTTAAAAGATATAGAAGATGTAGTTAGCTCTGACATTAAACCATTGTTTGATAATGAAAAAGAATATGAAGTTTTTAAAAATAGACATAAGAAAAATATAGTAAAATCAATAGATATATCAACATATAAAGGTAAATGTTTTTTAGGAATTGATGCTGGGTCTACAACTACAAAAGCTGCATTAATAGATGAAGGTGGCAATTTATTATTTTCAGAATACAAAAGTAATGAAGGGGATCCTTTAAAATCAACTATAGGTATTTTAAATAATCTATATAGTAAGTTATCAAGTGAAGCAAAAATCGTGAATTCTGTAGTAACAGGATATGGAGAGGGGTTAATTAAAAGTGCATTGAAAGTTGATTTTGGAGAGATAGAAACTATAGCACACTATAAAGGAGCTAAATTTTTCTCACCTAAAGTTGATTTTATATTAGATATAGGCGGGCAAGATATGAAATGCTTAAAAATAAATCAAGGGGTAATTGAAACTATCATTTTAAATGAAGCTTGCTCATCTGGATGTGGGTCTTTTTTAGAAACATTTGCTAAGTCATTAAATCTAGATATAAAAGAATTTGCTACAAAGGCGTTATTTTCAAAACATCCAGTTGATTTAGGATCAAGATGCACAGTTTTCATGAATTCTAGAGTAAAACAAGCTCAAAAGGAAGGAAATTCAGTAGGAGATATAAGTGCAGGCCTTTCTTATTCTGTTATAAAAAATGCATTGTACAAGGTTATAAAAATGAAATCACCTGAGGATATTGGAAGTTATCCTGTTGTACAAGGAGGGACTTTTTATAATGATTCAGTTTTAAGATCATTTGAAAATTTAACATGTAGAGAAGTTGTAAGACCTAATATAGCTGGTATAATGGGAGCTTTTGGTGCAAGTATAATTGCAAAAGAAAAGTATAATGAAGGTTATATAACAACACTTTTAAATAAAGAATCTATGAACTCTATAAATTTAAAAATAAGTACATCTAGATGTAAGGGGTGTTCAAATAATTGTTTGCTTACTATAAATGATTTTGGAAACTCAGAAAAATTCATATCTGGAAATAGATGTGAAAAGGGGATAGGATTACATAGGAAAGAAAAAGTTGATATAAATTTATTTGATTATAAATATAAACGAGTGTTTAATTATAGAAATTTGGATGAAGAAAGCGCAATAAGAAAAGAAATTGGAATTCCTAGAGTTTTAAATATATATGAAGATTACCCTTTATGGCACACTATACTTACAAATTTAGGATTTAGTGTTGTTTTGTCAGATGAATCTTCAAAGGGAATCTATGAGCAGGGAATGGACTCTATTGCATCAGAATCTGCATGTTATCCTGCAAAGTTAGTTCATGGGCATATACAAAATTTAATAAAAAAAGGTATCAAAAATATATTTTATCCATGTATTAGGAGTGAGAGTAAAGAATTTAAAAATGCTAACAATAGTTTTAATTGCCCTGTTGTAATGTCATACTCAGAAGTAATTAAAAATAATATTAGTGAGATTAAAGAAAATAAAATAAATTATATTAACCCATTTTTACCTATACACAATAAAAATTCTTTAAAGAAACGACTTTTAGAAGAATTAAATAAAATAAAAAAATATGATGAAGAATTTTTAGAAATTAGCAAAGAAGAGATACATAAAAGTGTAGAATTAGGATTTGAAGAATATGAAAAATTTAAATCTGATATGAGGTATATGGGAGAAAAAGCTATAGAAACTATAAATAAAAACAAAAAAAGAGGTATTGTGTTAGCAGGAAGACCATATCATATAGATCCAGAAATAAATCATGGAATACCAGAGTTGATAAATTCACTAGATATGGCGGTTTTAACAGAGGATAGTGTTGCACATTTAGGAAAATTAGAAGAACCTTTAAGAGTAGTTGATCAGTGGACATATCACTCAAGACTTTACAGAGCTGCAAATTTTGTGAATTCTCAAAAAAATATAGAGCTTGTGCAATTGAATTCTTTTGGATGTGGACTAGATGCAGTTACAACTGATCAAGTTCAAGAAATTTTAAATAGAGAAGGTAAAATTTATACATGTATAAAAATAGATGAAGGTAACAATTTAGGGGCAGCAAAAATAAGATTAAGATCATTAAAAGCATCTATAGAAGAAAGAGATATTAATAGTTTAAACATAGACAAAAGGAAAAAAACATATATAAAAGGAAAACTAAACAAATTTACAAAATCAAATTATACTATATTAATGCCACAAATGTCGCCTATTCACTTTGAATTGGTAGAACATGGAATTAAATCTTGTGGATATAACATTGAAGTGCTTAAAAACTATGATGGGGCTATAGAAGAAGGGTTAAAATATGTTAATAATGATGCTTGTTATCCTGCAATAATCGTTATAGGGCAGTTGATAAAAGCTGTTAAAAGTGGAAAATATGATTTAAGTAAAACTATGGTTGCAATAACACAAACAGGAGGTGTTTGTAGAGCTACAAATTACATTGGTTTTTTGAGAAAGGCATTAAGTGATGCAGGTTATGGAGAGATTCCAGTAATATCATTATCTTTAAATGGAGAAGAAAAACGAAACTTATATAGTGTATTTTCATTAGGACTTATAAACAGGGTAATGATGGCAGCTATTTATGGAGATTTACTTATGAAAGTTTTATATAGAGTAAGACCGTATGAACAATATAAGGGTAGTTCAAATAAACTTTATCAAAAGTATCTAGAAATTTGTAAGGATAGTTTAAAAAAGGCTAATCTATCTAACTTTAAAGAAAATGTCTATAACATAGTTAAAGACTTTGATGAATTGCCTATAAATGAACAAAATAAACCTAGAATTGGATTGGTAGGAGAAATTTTGGTTAAATTTCACCCACTGGCAAATAACAATATTGTAGATGTTTTAGAGGCAGAGGGAGTCGAAGTTGTTGTCCCAGAACTAATGAATTTCTTTTTAAGCTGTGCGTATAATACTTATTATAAGTCAGAGTACTTGTTAGATAAAAAATATAAAAAATTAGGCGGAAAGCTAATGAAAGATACAATAGAGTTGTATCAAAAACATTACCTAAAAGCATTAAAAAATAGTAAAAGATTTAGTATGTCAGATGGAATTGAAACATTAGCTAATAAAGCTTCTAAGATAGTTTCAGTTGGAAATCAAGCAGGAGAGGGATGGTTATTAACAGCTGAAATGGTAGAACTTATAGAGAGTGGAGTAGAAAATATTGTATGCATGCAACCTTTTGCTTGTTTACCAAATCATATAACAGGTAAGGGGGTTATTAAGGAACTTAAACGAATTTATAAAAATGCAAATATTGTCCCAATTGATTATGACCCAGGAGCAAGTGAAGTAAATCAAATTAATAGGATTAAACTTATGTTGTCCACATCATTTAAAACAATGTAAAAAAGAAGATGTATAAACTACATCTTCTTTTTAGTTTATTCTTGGAAATATACTTACAAATAAATTATATATAGTTAAAAATAGATATTATTACCAAATTTAATATTATAATATAAAGGTGTTTAAAAGACATTTAGCGAATAATGTAAGATTGTAGAGATTTGAAATGTGGAAATTTTAAAAATTTAATAAGGAGGACTGATTGTTGATATACGTATTTAGAAATTTACCAAGTTTACATACTGAAAGGTTGATACTTAGAAAAGTGCATAAAAATGATATCAATGAATTACATAGATGTTTATCAAATGACTATCTATCAAAATATATGTTAATAGACTTTGATAAAAGTATAAACACTACAAAGAAGATGCTAGATAAAATAATAAATGGATATGAAGATGATAAGGCTACTCCTTGGGGAGTTACATTAAAAGAAGATGGAAAGTTAATTGGTATGTGTGGATTTTCAAGTTATAGTGAATTAAACAATAAGGCTGAAGTTGGATATATATTAAATAGTGAATATTGGAACAAAGGAATAATAACAGAAGCTCTTTGTAGTGTTATAGATTTTGGGTTTGAAAATATGAACTTAAATAAAATAGAAGCTAAATGTATATCAGGAAATTTTGCATCTGAAAAAGTTATGATAAAAAATGGAATGCGTTTAGATGGTATATTAAGAAGTGATAGACTTCATAAAGGTATGTATACAGATTTAAAACTTTATTCAATTTTGAAACAAGACAAATAAATGTTGTTTATTTGTCTTATATGTTATAATATTAAGACAACTATGTAAAATGAAGGTGGGCTAAAAATGAAGGTAGTAAAAGAAGCTATATCGTCTCCTTATTTAGAATATGGAATTGATGAAGATATAGTTATTCATGAAGGAAATTTTTGCATTTACCTAGATAAGCTATATAAATGTAAGGGCCGGATCTACTATAGAATTAGTCCTCCCATATGTATAAACTTTGAAGCTAAAATACTAGGTCACAAAAATTTAGATTTAGAAAATCTTAAAGAAGATTACTTGGAGGGGATTATAGAAGTTCATGGATATCAACCTTTCCAAGTTAATATAAATAGTATACAAAAAAATTATATAGATGGATATGTTAGCAGCGGAATAATAAAATCAAAAAATAGATATGTGGAGTACATAGATTTTCATATTGTGAATTTTGACAAAAAGCAAGGAACCCTTATAAAGTATATGGATAAATTGTTTGCTGGAAGAATTGAGTTTGAAATAAGTGGATATGAGATAATAATTGATAAAAGATATGATTATAAAAAAGAATTATATGAAGAGTTAAGATTTAAAAATGGTAGTATAATTACACATATAGGAAGAATAAAAAGAAAAGATAATAAAGTATTCAAGTCAACATATATATTTAAGCTATTAGATGAGATATCAGATACGCTTAGCTTTTTAGCTGGAAGATACATAGGTATATGTATGGTAATGGGATATAAAGATAATCAGAATACATTTAGATTATGGAAGGAGTCTTTAACAACTCCATTTAAATATGTGCCTACATGGTCTGATACTATAGCAAATCATCATAATATTGAAAAATATATGAACTTAATGTGCAGAAAATTACATGATTCTTACTATGGGCCAGCATTAAAGCATGTGGTAGACTGGTACATAGAATCTATAGATAATATAAGTATAGAAAATAATGTTGTATCTTTACAAATTGCTCTAGAAACCTTGTCCTATGTTGTTATTGTTGAAAAAAATAAAATTTTAACTGATTTAGAGTTTGAAAAAAATACAGCTTCTGACAATATAAGAATCTTATTAGATGCGTGTAGTATATACTATGGGAAAGAAGAATTAAATTTATTCAATGAATATATTTATAATAAGTTCAATGATGGAGTTGATATATTTACATATTTTAGAAATAAAGTTGTTCATCCAACACGAAAAACTAAAAGAGCTAATTTAACAGTTGAAGATATGTGGAATATACTTCAAATAGGAACTAGATACGTTGAATTAGTAGTTCTATATATCATTAATTATAAAGGCGAGTATTCTAACCGCTTAAATGATAGATGCTATGGAGAAGTTGAAGTTGTCCCATGGAATGATTAAATTTTATTTTAATAAAATGTTTTAACATGTAGAAAACTGTGTAATAATATAAAAAATACAGTAAAGGAAAGTGATATATATGTTAAAATTTTATGGATATTCTAGATGATCTACAGTTAGGAAAGCCAAGGCTTGGCTTAATGATAATAATATAGATTTTGAGGAAATAGAAATAGTAAAAAATCCTCCTAGCAAAGAAGAATTAGAAATTATGTATAAAACAGGTAGATATGAATTAAAAAAATTCTTTAATACTAGTGGAGTTAAATATAGAGAACTTGGGCTTAAAGATATAGTTAAAAGTGAAAGTGATGAGAAATTACTAGAAATTTTAGCCAGTGATGGAATGCTTATAAAAAGACCTATAGCATTTGATGGAAAAAATGTGCTTATAGGATTTAAGGAAGATGAATGGAAAGAAAAACTTTTAATAAAATAAAAAAAGGACCTTTATATAAAGGTCCTTTTTTTATTTTATTAAATTTAAAGAATGTAAAGTTGACAATAGTGTGTATAAAGTGTATATATATAATATACACAGTTTATACACACTGTACATATTATATTAAAGAAATGAGGTGTGAAATTGAATATAAATATAAGTAATACATCTACAACTCCACTTTATGAACAAATTAAAAATCAAATTAAAAATCAAATTCTAGATTCTACACTAAAGCAAGGAGAAGGGTTGCCTTCTATAAGAAATTTTGCAAAAGAACTAAAGGTAAGTATTATAACTATAAAAAGGGCTTATGAGGAACTTGAAAAAGAAGGATTTATAGAGACTATTACGGGAAAAGGAACGTTTGTATCCATGCAAAATAAAGATAGGTTAAGAGAAACTGCTTTATATGAGATAGAAAATAAACTTGAAATAGTTATAAAACAGGCAAAGTCAGTAGGTATAACTTTAGAAGAAGGTATAGAGATATTTAAAAGTTTATATGAAGAAGTCTAAGGAGGTTAATATATGAGTGCTATAGATATAAAAAATTTAAATAAAACACTAGGAGATTTTAAATTAACAATAAATGATATTGAAATAAAAAAAGGATATATAACTGGATTTATAGGGCCTAATGGTTCAGGGAAAACAACAACTATGAAGTTGATTATGAATATGTTGAAAAAAGATAGTGGAACTATAAAAGTATTTGGTAAGGAAAGAAAAGCAGATGATATTGATGTAAAAGAATCTATAGGCTACATAGGAGATGTATCCGGATACATGCAAGAGAACAAATTGAAAAATATAAAAAAGGCAATAAAACCATTTTATAAAAATTGGGATGAACAACTATATAAAAAATATATAATAAAATTTAAATTAAATGAAAACAAAGTATATAAAGCACTTTCTAAAGGTCAGCAGAAGAAATTTGAACTTGTAATGACTTTATCCCATCATCCTAAGTTAATAATAATGGATGAACCAACAGCTAATTTAGACCCACTAGTAAGAAACGAATTTCTTGAAATTTTACAAGAACATATAGAAAAAGAAGAAGCTACAGTATTTTATTCAACTCATATAACATCTGATTTAGATAAAGTAGCAGATTTTCTGGTATTTATATACGAAGGTAATATAATACTTTCAGGAGATAAAGAAAGTATATTAGAAAATCACAAAATAATAAGAGGTAAAAAAGAGCTGTTAGACATAGATACAAAAAAAGAATTTATATCATATACTGAAAATTCTTTTGGATTTAGTGGTATGACTTCAAATGTGAAAAATGCTTATGAAGTATTTGGAGAAGAAGTAGTATATGATAATGCAAATTTAGAAGATATATTAATGTATTATACAAAGGGGTGTTAATTATGGTAAATATAATAAATCTTACTAAAATGAGTTTAAATAATTTAAGCTCGGTTATAAAAAGTATTGGTCTTGTATTTTGTATATGGATTATAATATCGATATTTTCTCCGTCATTTTTAAGTATGCTATTTTGTATGGGTTCATATTTAATCGTATATCAAACTATGGCATATGAAGATATGCATGGCATAGACAATCTTATATCAACACTTCCGGTAAAAAGAAGTGAGTATGTAATATCTAGATATGTTTTGGGAATATTTGGGGCAATAATATCTATGATTTTATTATTAGGAGTATACTTTAGTATAAGCAAAGTTAATAAAACTGATGTGTCTTTAGAATTATTAATAATAACAGGGGTATTGTCATCGGTATTAGTTATATCAGTTATAATACCTGTAGTTTTAAAGTTTGGCGTAACCAAAGGAAAAATAATAAATTTTTTAGTGGTTTTTTTACTAATTGGAGTAGGAACAGGTATTATACAAGAAGCTAGCTCAGATAAAGAATTTATGGATACTGTTATTAACATAATAAGTTCATTAGGTTTTCCTATAGTTACAAGTATATTAAGTTTATTTATGATAACAATATCTATGATAATAAGTTTAAAACTATATAAAAGTAAAGAAATAAAATAGTAATATAAAAAAGGATTAGATTATCTAATCCTTTTTTTCTGGTATATAAATTTTTGGTATGTACAAAGTTATATTTTCTAAGCTTGTAATAGACTCATAAATAATTTTAGCATTATCTTCTATACTATTACTTGTGAGATTTAATGTTAAAATTATTTTTGATAAGTTTTTAATTTCTAATATATTAGTATTTTCTATAAACCCAATTTTTATATTTTTATTACATTTAAGTAGATCATTTAAATGTTTAGAATCTAAAGTCATAATATCCCCTCCCTGATAAGTTTATAATATAATATATACGTAAAAAACTCAAATAAAAACAAAGTATTACAATATGAACAAATTTTATAAAAATTTTGAATGGAAATTGGATATTTTTAGTATTAAAATTCAGAATCATATGATAATATTTTAGATGTAATTAAAAGTTTTAGTTAACTATATTGTTTTTAAAATCTAAATAGGGAGGCAGCTGATGGGGGAAAAACAAAATAGCTCTATGATAAAATCTCTTTCAATTATAATTGCAGTACTATTTTCAATAGAAATAGTTACATATACAATGGTATATGTAAACTTAAAAAGTAATTCTAATAATGTAACAAAGGACATAATGTTTTTTATTATACCACCTATTGTATATATGATGGCATTTTATATATCTTTTAAGTCTATTGAAGATGAAGAAAACTCGATTTTTTCTACATTGCTAAGTATTTTAGCAGCATGGACTCCGTTTTTTTTAGTACCAACTTTTATAGATAATAGTTTATTAGAAACGCTATTTACCAACTTAGAGATAGTTACACTATTGCCTAAGATATCTATAGCTATAGGAGTGATATCAACTTTAAAAGGTATTGGGGCTTATACAATTAAATCTAAAAAAGAAAAAGAAGCAAGAAGAGAGAGAGAATTGCAAATAAAAAGAGAAAGGCGAGAACTTTATAATCAAGAATTATTAAAGCATAAAAACAGAAGAAGAAATTATTAAATTTATATATCTAAAGTAGCACGTATTTTAAGTTAAATAAATAAAAAGAGTTGTCTTATCAATTGAGACAACTCTTTTTTATTTTAATACTATATAAAGGTAAAAAGTCAAATAAGAACAAAATATTACAATATCGACACATCTTCTAAAATGTTTGATTAAAAACTATATATTGTATATAATTAAATGTATTAGAAAATGGGGGAGGTATGTGGGAATGGATACTTCAAATAAGCTAAATATTCTAAAGAATAAACTTAAAGAAATGGAAAGTGTTTTAATTGCATTTTCAGGTGGCGTAGATAGTACTTTTTTATTAAAAGTGGCACATGAGGCATTAGGAGATAAATGCGTAGCAGTTACGATACATGCTATGATGCATTCAAATAGAGAAATAGAAGAAGCTAAGGAATTTACAAAAGCATTAGGTGTAAAACATATAGTTATAAAAATTGATGACTTTGATGTTAAAGAATTTATTGAAAATGATGAAAAAAGATGTTACTACTGTAAAAAAACTATATTTACGAATATGAAAAATATAGCTAAAGAGAATCATCTAAATTATGTTTTAGATGGAACAAATTTAGATGATTTAGGAGATTATAGACCAGGCTTAAAAGCATTGGAAGAGTTAAATATAAAGAGTCCTTTAAAGGATAGCTTATTAACTAAAAAAGAAATTAGAAGCTTATCAAAAGAACTTAATGTTCCTACATTTAATAAGCCTGCATTTGCATGCTTAGCTACAAGAATACCTTATGGAGAAGTTATAACAAATGATAAGCTTAGAATGATTGAAAAAAGTGAAGAATACTTACAAGATTTAGGATTTAAACAATTTAGAGTAAGAGTACATGGCGATTTAGCGAGAATAGAAGTAGAAGAAAATGAGATACATAAATTTTTTGATAAGAATTTATTAAAAACTACACATGATAAGTTTAAAGATATTGGATTTAGGTATATAACTTTAGATTTATTAGGTTATCGAATGGGCAGTATGAATGATAGTATTAAGCAATAGGAGGAAGACATGAAAAATTACACATTAATAACACCATGTTTTTTCGGTATAGAAAAAATATTGAAAAATGAAATATCCAACTTAGGTTATGAGATAATAAAAACTGAAGATGGAAGAGTGACGTATAAAACAGACGAGAAAGGAATAGCAATGTCTAACATATGGCTAAGAACTGCTGAAAGGGTTCTTTTAAAAGTTGCTGAATTTGAAGCTAAAACTTTTAACGATTTATTTGAAAGTACAAAAGCTATAAATTGGGCAAAATATATTCCGTATGGTGGAGAGTTTCCTGTATCAAAGGCATCTTCAATAAAATCTAAATTATTTTCAACTTCAGACATACAAGCAATTGTAAAAAAAGCTGTAGTAGAAAGTTTAAAAACTAGTTATCAAGAAGATGGTATGTTACCTGAAACTAAAGAAAAATATCCAATACAAGTGTTTATTCATAAAGACATAGTAACTATAACATTAGATACAAGTGGAATGGCACTTCATAAAAGAGGATATAGAGAAGTATCAACAAAGGCTCCATTAAGAGAAACTATTGCATCTGCTATGGTACAGTTAACGCCTTGGCAGCCAGGAAGAATATTTGTTGATCCTATGTGCGGATCAGGAACTATAGTAATAGAGGCTGCTATGCTAGGACTGAATATGGCTCCTGGACTTAATAGAGAGTTTATATCTGAAAAGTGGACTACTATGGATAAAAATATATGGTGGGATGTAAGAAAAGAAGCATTTGAAAAAATGAATACAGATGTAGATTTTAAAATTCAAGGATATGATATAGATAAAGAAGCTGTTATGATAGCTCAAAAAAATGCAGAACTTGCAGGTGTAGAAGATTATGTAGAGTTTAAAGTTTTTAATGCTAAAAACTTTGAAAGTGAAGAAAAATTTGGATTTATAGTTACCAACCCTCCGTATGGGGAAAGATTAGAAGATAAGCAAACTGTAAAAAAACTATATAAAGATTTAGGTTATGCATTCAAAGAACTTAAAACATGGTCTTATTATATGGTTACTTCATATGAAGACTTTGAAAATGCATTTAATAAAAAAGCTACAAAAAAGAGAAAATTATATAATGGTAGATTGAAAACTTATATATATCAATATATAGGTCCTAAGCCACCTAAATATATGAATAATAACAAATAATTACAAGCCCTCTTAAATATAAATATAGTGTAGTAATAAATTTAAGGGGGGGTATGTATGAGATTATCAGCTAAAAAAAATAGTAAAGTTCAACCTAGAAAAAGAACTAATAAGAATAAACATAACAAAGTAAAAGAAGTATCAAAAGAAGAAATAGTATTAAATGATATTATGGATAAAGAAGATAAGGAAGCTGAAATAGTATTAAATGATTTAGTTCCAGAAAGAGATAAATCAAAGTATGGCATAAAATCTAATTCAAATAATAATCAGAAAAAAAATGGAATTAAGCTAAATTTTAATTTATTTCCAAAAAACAATAAAGTTAATGCTTCTAATAACAAATCTAGAAATAATAAAGTTATAAAAAATGAAGAATTAACAAAAAATAAGGAATCTGAAGAAATTGAAGAAGAAACAAAAGTTAGAGATGAAATAGATAACTCACAAGAATAAAAATTCAAAACAAGAGCTTATTTTAATAAGCTCTTGTTTTGAAAATTTAAAAACTAACATAAGGATGTGTATACTATGAGTCAAGAATTAACTTTTAAAGAAATTAGTAATCATTTAATAGAAGATGAAAGACCTTCTTTATATATAAAAAAAATACTTTCGGATGATAGATATTCTTTTGAACTTAAAGACAAACTTTTAAAGCTTGAAACAATAGATCAAAACCTAAAATATCATCCAGAGGGAAATGTTTTGAATCATGTGCTATTAGTTTTAGATAATGCAGCTCAAATAAAAAACTTTTCTAAAAATAGTTTAGCTTTTATGTGGGCAGCCTTACTTCATGATATTGGAAAGCTTACTACTACTAAAATTAGAAAGGGAAGAATTACTTCTTACAATCACGATTTGGAAGGAGAAAAAATTTCTAAACAAATTTTAGACAAGCTTACAGATAATGAGGATCTAAAATATACAGTTTCTAAATTAGTTAGATATCATATGCAACCATTATTTTTTGATAAAAATTTACCTTTTTTTAGTTGGAAAGAAATGCTAAAAGAAATTGATTATAAAGAAGTTGCGTTAATATCGATGGCAGATAGATTAGGGAGAGGGAATATTACTAGTGAAACCAAGAAAAAGGAGCTAGAAAATCTAGAGAAGTTTAAAGCTTATTTAAAAACTAGAGAGGAAAAATAAATGAAGCTATTTAAATTAATTGTATTGATTTTATTTGCAGGATTTTTAAATGTAGGATGTACCACAAATACAGCATCGCCTGAACAATTAATCAGAAAGCCTTTGTATAATGAACAAAAATTAAAATTAAAATACAATATAGAAAGTGCCTTAAAAGGATCAAAACCATTACTACCTAAAAACTCTTCAGATGTATCTTCTATAAATGAAGTTGATTTAGATAAAAATAAAGTAAATGAATTAGTTGTATTTCAAAAGAAAGAAGATATAGATGAAGGAAGTGTAAAAGTTGGCTTTTCAATAATGAATTATGGAAAAGACAGTGTATATTCTACTGTAGATGAATATTTAGTTACAGGTGAAAGTATTGAGTATGCATACTTTTCTGATTTAGATAATGATGGAAATAAAGAAATAATAATATTAACTAAAAATGGGAATAAGAGTACTTTAGACATATGTCAATTTAAGGATAATAAGATAACTAGACTTTATAGGTTTGATCCAAATTGGATAAAGGATTCAAATGAATATACTGATACAAAGGTATACATAGATAATTTAGATGATGATGGGACACCTGATATAATTATAGCTAGTTTAAATCCAGAAACTCATAAAATGATAGTTAGTCTAACTTATTTCGATAAATATATAAGACTTAAAGACTATACAACAATAAACGATGTAAAAAGTTTAGACAATGTATATATAGATATAAGAAAAGTACGAAAAGATAAAAAAGCAATTATCTTAGGATATAAGCCTTTTACAGGTGGAGAATCCTATATAACTCAAATATTGTATCTAAGTGGAAATAAATTGATGAAAGCATTTGATGAGAAAGATATAAAAACAAAAAATCCATATTATATGGCTCCAGAAGATATTAATTACGACGGAGTTGTAGAAATACCTATAATAAATAATAATACTAGAGGATACAATAAAAAAACATCTGCTAATGTAAGTTGGTATAGTTGGAATGGAAAAGAGAATGAAGAATCAAATTTAGTTTTTGTAAGTCAAGTTTATTACAACTATTCAAACAATTTTAAATTGCTTATACCTAATATTTTAGCCAATAAAATATATATTGAAGAAGTTCCAAAAGATAATAAACTATATTTTGAATTTATGTATTATGATACTCAGCATACAGAACCTATAAAGTTATTTACTATTAGTAAGGTAGATAAAAATAATGTTGAAGAAAGTAAAAGTGCTAATTCGAATACTAATAATGGAGGATATATAATTTTAGAAAATGACAAAGCATCATTCATGTTGCTTGTAAATAGTCCTGAAGTATTAAAAAAATTAGATATATCAAGTGAAGCAATAAAAAAAGATTATTTTTTACCTATTTATTAGGATAGAGGGAGGAAGTATTATGAATGAAAAAATCTTAATTTTAGAAGATGAAATAGGCATAAGAAGTTTTGTAAGCATAAATTTAAAAAGAGAAGGTTATGAGGTTGTAGAAGCAGGTACTGGACAAGAAGCTATAGATAAAATCACAAATGAAAAAAACATATCTATAGCATTGCTAGATGTTATGTTACCTGACATGAGTGGAATAGATGTATGTAAGCATATAAGAAGCAACTTTGATTCAGTGGGTATTATAATGCTTACAGCTAAATCTCAAGAAGAAGACAAAATAGAAGGTTTTATATCTGGAGCGGACGACTATATGGTTAAGCCGTTTAGTATAAAAGAATTACTTATGAGAGTAAGTGCTCTTTCAAGACGAATCAATAGAGAGGCAAATGCAAAGAATAAAAGTATAATAGAAAGTGGGCCTTTCGTTCTAGATTTAGAAAAAAGAAAATTAACTAAGAACAATTCAGATATAGAGTTAACTCCAACAGAGTTTTCAATAGTTAAGTTTTTAATAACAAACGAAAAGCAGTCTTTAAGTAGAGATCAAATTTTAGATGAAGTATGGGGTACTAACTATTTATATGATTTTAAGATAGTTGATGTAAATATCAGAAGAATAAGAAATAAAATAGAAGATGATCCATCAAAACCTAAATTTATACAAACGGTTTGGGGATATGGTTACTGTTGGAGAAAGGAAGAACAATAGTGATACACTTTGAAGGACTTAGAAAAAAAATAATAAAAAATTATTTTATAATAATTATTATAACTGTAACACTATTTGAAGGGCTATTTATATTCTATGCTCAAAATTACTATTATGATTCAATAAAAAGAACACTTATGCATCAAGCTAGCAACACTGATAGCATATATAGTGGATATATGGGAGATAGTTCATTTGAGCAAAAGGTTAATAATTTATATGATAAAAGAGATATAGATAGTGATTCAAAGATGGCGTTAGAGATAATAGATAAAAAGAAGAATATTATAATTGACCAATATGGATTTAGAAGTAGAGAAAAAGCTCATTATGAAGATGTAAATGAAGCTCTAAAAAACAAAACAACAACAAGTACATATAGAATAAAAGATACTGGAGAACATGTTATGAGTATTTCAGTACCTTTAAAATCTAATAACCAAATTGAAGGAGTAGCAAGATATACTGTTTCACTAGATTACATTGATAGAACTATATTTAAGATAGTTTTAGGTCTAATACTTGCAGGTATATTTATTTTATTAATAGCTATATCTATAAGTTTAAAATTTGCATATACTTTGATTGATCCATTAAGTGAACTTAAAAAATTTGCAAATGAATTAGCTCATGGTAATTACAATATAAGATTAAAACCAAGAGCTATAATTGATGATGAAATTGGAGAACTAGCAGAAACATTTGAACATATGGCAAAAGAAATTGATAAAAGTGAAAAGCTAAAAGAAGAATTTATATCATCGATTTCACATGAATTAAGAACTCCTTTAACATCTATTAAAGGATGGAGTGAGACTTTAGGGTATGAAGGAATTGGAAAAGAAGAGTTAGACTTAGGTCTAGGAATAATTCAAGATGAAACAGAAAGACTTATAAAACTTGTTGAGGAACTTTTAGACTTTTCAAGACTATCATCTGATAGAATTAAACTTCAAATAGATATGGTAGATATTCAACAATTAGCTTTTGGAGTGGTAAATCAATTAAAAGTGAAATCACAAGAAAAAAATATTTCATTAAGTTGTGAAGTTGAAGACACTCAAATGAGACCGATACAAGGAGATAAAAATAGACTAAGACAGGTTCTTATAAATTTAGTACAAAACTCTTTAAAGTTTACATCAGAAAATGGATATGTAAAGGTTATAGTTCACCAAGAAGAAGACTATACAACCATTAGTGTTGTTGACAATGGAGAAGGTATAGAAGAGCACAATTTAGAAAAGGTATTAGATAAATTTTTCCAAGAAAATTATAATAAAGCAGGTAGTGGTTTAGGACTTGCTATAAGTAATGAAATCGTAAAATTACATGGTGGAGAAATGAAAATAAAAAGTAAAAAAGGTGAAGGTACATGTATTATATTTACATTAAAAAATACATTACTGGAGTCTGTATAGAAAGAGGATAAAAATGAGAAATATTAAAATCACTATTGAGTATGACGGATCAAGATACAAGGGATTTCAAAGATTAAAAGATAATGATAATACGATACAAGGAAAGATTGAAGCTGTACTTAGCAAAATGGCAGATGAAAAAATAGAAATAATTGGATCAGGAAGAACTGATATGGGTGTTCACGCTTACAACCAAGTAGCTAACTTTAAAACAAATTCTAGTTTATCTGTTAAAAAAGTTAATGATTATTTAAATAATTATTTACCAGAGGATATAGTTATAAAAAATGTTGAAGAAGTTGATGAAAGATTCCATTCAAGATATAATGTAAAGCAAAAGGTCTATTTATATAAAATAAATAACTCTAAAACTCAAGATGTTTTTCTAAGGAAATATAGTACTTATATAGAAAAACCATTAGATATAGAATTAATGAAAAAAGCTAGTGAGTATTTAGTAGGAGAGCATGATTTTACAAGCTTTGCATCTTCTAAATCAAAAAAGAAATCAAATGTAAGAAATATACATAGTATAACTATCAATAAAAATAAAGATATGATAGATGTATTCGTAGAAGGTAATGGTTTCTTATACAATATGGTTAGAATAATAGCAGGAGCTTTAATAGATGTTGGATTACACAAAAAAACTCCTGAGGATATAAAACTTATGTTAGATAAAAAAGATAGAAGTAAAGCATCAGATACAGCTCCAGCTAAAGGCTTATACTTATATTCTGTTAAATACTAATTATTAAGCAGCTTTTAGCTGCTTAATTTATTTTTTGGAGGGAAAATGTATTACACATATATAATAACTTGTAAAGATGAAACTTATTACATTGGATATACTAGCGATATTAAAAGAAGAATTAATGAACATAAAATAGGAAAGAACTCGAAATATACTAGAGCAAGAGGATTTAAAAATTTAGAAATATACTGGAGTAGTAATTCACGTAGTGATGCAATGAAGCTAGAATGTTTTTTGAAAAAGCTTACGAGGTTAAATAAAACTAAACTTATAAATAATCCTAGTTTACTATATGATAAATATAAAGTGGATTGTAGAAAATATATGTTAGAGGTGTTAGATGAATTATAATTTCAAAAATTATTAAGTAGTAGTTTGTATAATTATAGACTGAAATAGACTTTGTACACTAAAAGTAAATAAAATTTAAAATAAAATTAAAAATAAAATTTAAAAATAATATTGATTTTTGTATATGAAAATGTTATTTTAAATATGTAAACGTTTTACCGAAGAAAGAGGAAGAGGGGAGAGGGGTATTTGTGACAAATATAATAATCAATGCAGATGATTTTGGCTACTGTGAAGGTGTAAATCAGGGTGTTATTTCAGCATATAAAAATGGAGTTGTAACTTCTTGTAGTATAATGGCGGGCATGCCTGGTTTTAATCAAGCTGTGAAGCTTTTAAATGAAAACAAAGGGCTTGGTTGTGGAGTTCATATGACTTTGAGTTGTTATAAACCGGTTTTAGATACACATAAAACTTTGGTAGATGAAAGTGGATACTTCTTCAGGAGGATAACAAAAGAAAAGTCTATGGAATTTGATTTAGATGAGGTATACCTAGAACTTTGCTCACAAATAGATAAAGCTATAGGTGCTGGAGTTAAAATAAGTCATCTAGATAGTCATCATCATATACATACACTTGAAGAATTTAGACCAGTAATTGAAAAAATATTAGAAAAATATAAGTTACCTATAAGAGGTGGATTTGAATATGAAATTAGCTATGATAAAGTAGTTCCACTTATAGATAGTTTTTATGGGGAGAATATAAGTAATGATTATTTTAATAATAACATTGACGATATAAAAAAATTTAAAGTTGTGGATATAATGAGCCATCCTGCATTTGTAGATGCTTTTTTATCAAAATCAACCTCATATTCTATACAACGAACATTAGAACATGAAATATTAACTTCATTTGAACTAAAACAGTTTTTTGAAGATAATAATATAAACTTAATTAATTATAACAATATAGGGGAAAGTGAAGGTATTTAATTATGAATGAAAAGATTTTTGAAATATCATTTGGTATAATAGGTCATGCAGGAGATGCTAAAAGTACAGCATATGAAGCGTTAGGGGAAGCTAAATTAGGCAATTTTGAAAAGGCAAGAGAATTATTAAAAGAAGCCAATGAAACATTAACTAAGGCTCATAGATTTCAAACTGAGTTAATTCAAGCAGAGGCTAGCGGAGAAAAAACTGAAATGGGAGTTGTATTAGTTCACTCTCAAGATCATTTAATGACAACTATGAATTTTTTACAATTAGCTAAAGAATTTGTTGATATGTATGAATTTATATATAGTAAATTAGAAAAATAATAAAAAATAAAAGCGCTTATTTATAAGCGCTTTTATTTTTTATTATTTTTTACTAGATGGAGCTATTTTTTTCTTATTAGGTTTGTAAGGTACAGGGTTAACCTTATTAGGAACTTCTACGGATTCACCCTTAGGGCCTTGGGGACCAACATCACCTTTATCACCCTTAGGACCTTTAGCACCAGTAGAACCAGTGTCACCCTTAGGACCTTTAGCACCAGTAGAACCAGTGTCACCTTTAGGGCCTTGAGGGCCAGCAGCACCAGTATCACCCTTAGGACCTTGAGGGCCAGCAGCACCAGTATCACCCTTAGGACCTTGAGGACCAGCAGCACCAGTGTCACCTTTAGGACCTTTAGGACCAGCAGCACCAGTATCACCCTTAGGACCTTGAGGGCCAGCAGCACCAGTATCACCCTTAGGACCTTGAGGACCAACATCACCTTTATCACCTTTAGGACCTTGAGAGCTAGGTAATGTTAATATTTCAGACTTATTTATATTACACAATGGATTAACATATACTTCTTTACCAAAATCAACATAGTCAATAGCTGATAATTTTATACATATAGGACCTTTTCCTGAAGATGTAGTTCCATATATACTACATGGAGTAATTTTTTTTACCTTCAACCTTAAAATACAATCGCTATTAGAAAGTTTAAAACCAAGTATTCTACCTACGCATCCAACCAAATTTTTATATAAATCTAAATCACAAGCATAATAAAAAAACATTTGGCTCTCATTACAATTTAAAGAGCTGCTTTGGCAAGTGTTACAATTATAGTTTTTGTCTGGATAATTGTCACAATCAAAAGTTTCAAGTTCAAATAAATTTGAGGAACTTTTGTTTAAGTTACAGCTGTCACATTCACAGTATTCTGATGTACATTTTTTTTGTTTACAAAAGTTGTAGTCACATTTTTTTTGCATAAAAACACCTCATATATTTTAATTAATAGGCATATCCTATCATTATATCTATATGCAATAGGCGTAAGGTTTGAAACTAATTGAAAAAATATAAATTAATAAAGAAATTTTTTTTTACATAAATGCAAAATACGCTATAATATATATATAACCCTAGTAATTAAGACAAAAATAGAAAAAACCCTTGAAAAATAAACTAAAAATAAGAAATAAAATGTAAAATAAAAATTAATTGTAAAATTTTTTAAAAAAATACAATTTACTATTTCCTTTTTTAAAAGTCTATTGTAAAATATACTTAAAGAAAACGTTAACAATAACAAAAGACCTTAGTAAGGTGGTGAAAATATGAATTATCAAGATAAAATACTAAAGGTTATAATTCATGCAGGAAATGCGAAATCTCATATATATGAAGCTTTACATTGTGCTAAAAAAGGCGACTTTAAAAAGTGTGACGAATATATGGAAAGTGCAAATGAAGAAATTTTAGAAGCTCAAAAAATTCAAACTAGTTTAATAAATAAAGATGCTGAGGGGAAAAATGTCGAAATAAGCATGCTTTTAATTCACTCACAAGATCATTTGATGACATGTCTAAGTGAGAGGAATTTAGTGAAAGAAATTATAGACTTAAGAAAAGAGCTTAAATTAAATAAGTAATTAACAATATTAAAATAAAAATATATTAGACTTTTAGGAGGAAATTAAAATGAATAAAAAAATATACTTATTTTGTAGTGCAGGGATGTCAACAAGTTTATTAGCAAGTAAAATGCAAAATGTTGCAAATCAACATAATTTACCAATAGAGGTAGAAGCATTTCCGTATGCCGATATAGATAAAATAGTAGAACAAAAAAATCCAGACTGCATACTACTTGGGCCTCAAGTTAAATTTATGCTAAAAGAAGTTCAAGAAAAATTTGATGCAAAAACTCCAGTAGATGTTATAAATAGTCTTGATTATGGAGCTATGAATGGAGAAAAAGTTTTAAAGACAGCTATAAAGATGATAAAAGCTCGTCAGGCTAAATAATCATAGCATAAATTCAAGGGAATATAAGTGGGTTAAAAATAAAGTAAATATATTAAAATTAGAAGTTTTATTCTAAAAATAAAAGCCTTGGGAAACCAAGGCTTTTATTAAACATATGGAGGGATTAATAATGTGGGGGATAATAGCTACTTGGAGAATGGCAATTGAGGGAATTAATGAAAGTGCGCAAAAATTAAGTAAAGGAATGGATGCAGGAGATGCAATTGAACATGCTATAAAAATAGTAGAAGACTATCCATTTTATAAGTCAGTAGGATATGGTGGTCTTCCAAATGAAAATTGTGAAGTAGAGTTAGATGCAGCATATATGGATGGAAATTCATTATCTATTGGAGCTATTGCTGGAATAAAAAATTTTGCAAATCCTATATCAATAGCTAGAAAGTTAAGTAGTGAAAAAGTAAACTGTTTTTTAATAGGAATAGGGGCAGAAGAATATGCTCACAAAAATGGATTTGAAAGAAAAGATATGTTAAGCGAAAGAGCTAAAAAACATTATAGCAAGAGAAAAAGAGAAATACTAGAAAAAGGATTAAGCCCATATATAGGTCATGATACCGTTGGAATGGTATCTCTAGATTGCAATGGTAAAATGTGTGCAGGGACATCAACTAGTGGATTATTTATGAAAAAAAATGGAAGAGTAGGAGATTCTCCATTATCTGGGTCCGGGTTTTACGTAGATAGTGAAATCGGAGGAGCCACTGCTACAGGATTAGGAGAAGACCTTATGAAAGGCTGTATATCATATGAAATAGTTAGGCTTATGAAAAGTGGATTAAGTCCACAAGAGGCTTGTGATAAAGCTATTTGTGAGCTAGATATAAAACTTTTAAATAGACGAGGTAAAGCTGGAGACTTATCAGTAGTTGCTATGAACAATAAAGGTGAATGGGGAATTGCAACGAATATAGATATCTTTAGTTTTTCTATTGCAACTCAAAACCATAAACCGACAGTATATTTAAGTAGTCGTATCAAGGGGAAAAGTATACACAAAGTAGCATCAAAAGAATGGTTAGATGCGTACTCTTTAAGAATAAAAGCACCTATAGAATAAATAAGAATTGAGGAATTTTATGAATATCATGGATGATAAAATAAAAGAACTAAAAAGAGACTTGATAAATGATATTATAGAGAGTGAGAAAAATCCTTTTGAAAAAGAACTAGAGGTGGTATTAGAAAAAACATTGGAAATTGCTAAAAAGTTAGGATTTAAAACTGAAAATATTGATGGAGACGTTGGATATGCTGAATATGGAATGGGAGATGAGTACATATTTGTAATATCTGTATTGAATAATAAACACTCCATAATGAGTTTATTATATGCACTAAAAACTATAGAAAAATATAAAATTAAATTGAAAAGAAAAGTTAGGATAATATTTGCAACTAATGGTGAATCTGGAATTAACCATATTAAATGTTATTTGAAAAAAGATAAATCGACTATAGATATATTTGAATCAGATTGTAAATACTCTGTAGTATATTTACAAGAAGGAATTGATAAATTTACTATACAAAATTACTTAGACATAGCAAATATAAGAATCCACCAAGATGTAGAAATAGACAAAAACATCAAATACTGCTGTATTGAAGTTCCTAAGGAATATATATATGAGGATATAATATGTTATTTAGAAAATAAGGCAAATTCTGAAGACGGGATTATAAGTACATATAAAAATATAAATATTAAAATAAATGAAACACATGTAATTATAAAATCTTTTAAGAATAGTGATATTGCTAAAACTGGTATATATGGAAATAATGTTTTAATCAATTTAGTAAACTATTTAGTAGAAGAAAATTTTATAGAACATCAAAGACTAAGTAACTATTTTTTAT
>NZ_LBBT01000250.1 GCF_001006285.1 Paraclostridium benzoelyticum | reverse complement strand
TAAAAATATAATTTAAATGTTAATATAGTAGGGAATATATTATGCAAAAATACGGAGGTTAACATATGAGTACAATGTATTGTCCTAAGTGTATAGTAGAAGTTATGGATTTAATAAGTCATGAAGAAGGAACTGACTTTGAAGTAATAAACGAAGGAACTGATAATGAAATAAAAGAAGAATTTGAGTTTTGTGTAGATAAATATAAATGTCCGGAATGTGGGCATGAAGTTGAAGATTATATGGAATACGAAGAAGATGAAAAATAATAAAAAAGGAAAGATAATCATAGAATTATCTTTCCTTTTTTACGTTTAATGAAATAAATATTCTTTATGTAAAACCCATGTATTATTTTCCCATTTGAATATTGATATATTATCAAAAGTACAATCAAATTCACATGGTATTGGATTTACATAACTATAAATATCGTTATAAATTTTTTTAATCTTTTTAGAAGCTAAGGTTATATGAAAAATTTTATCTTTTCCATCGTGATCACTGAATTTAATATATTTAAATTTTTCTAATTCTGTTATTAATTTATCATGAATTATTTTTCCTTCAGAACTCATTAATACCTTCATGTAGACAACACGGTCATCAAAATGATCGTAACCATTTATTTTATATGTAGAAATAGGATTTGAATCACAAAACTTTTTTAACATATTTTCAAGTAATAACAAATCTTCTGCTTCAAATGGAGATTTTATTGTAAAGTGTGGTGGAAGCTTTGAGGATTTAGCTCCAAATTTTTCAAATAGATTTTTCCGAAGTTTATTATTAAAAGCACCTGCATTTCCTTTAGTCACTGATACTATAACATATCTCATAAAATAGTCTCCTAATTTTAATTTATTATATAAATAAAGTAT
>NZ_LBBT01000249.1 GCF_001006285.1 Paraclostridium benzoelyticum | reverse complement strand
AATTAGTATATTATTATTACATAAAGACAAAGAAAGGTTGCAGATAGTCATGAAAATATTAAAATTTCAAGAATTTAAATATTTTTACAAGCAAAAAGAGAATTTAAGACTAGTATATATAACTATGGCTATACTTTTAGCAGCCATAGCATGTACAAGTACGATACTTTTAGTTGTTAGTAATAAAATAGAAACAAAAAAATCAGATTATCCATTTATATTAAACTATATGTCTTCAAGTTATAATTATATGAATGATGAGCAATTATCATCTATTGAAGGCGCATTAAATGAATCAGGATATAAATATCAAAAAACAGATTATAAATTATTAAATATAAATAACGAAGGTAAATATGCAATAAAGAATTCAGAATTTAATAAATTAGCAAAAAAACTTAATTTAGACACTGTGAATTTAGGAGTAAATGAAACTTTAATTGTACCAAGATTTGATAATGAAAAATACAAAAACAAAATAAGTAAATTTAAAGATTTTGATATAGGTCTTTATAATTTAAATGTAAAAGGTATTGCTACAGGAAAAATACTTCCAAAAGGTGTTGGAATATGGGTTGTAGTAGTAAATGATAAAATATATTCACAATTAGAAAAAGACTTTGGGAATACTACAGTTAATGTAACTGGATATGATTATAATAACTGGGAAAAAAGTTCTAAAGTAGATGAAACAATACAAAATAAACTAAAAAATGCTTCAATAAACAATTATGAAAAAAGACAAAATTATGATTCATTTTTTAGCTTACCAAAACTTTTTGAAAATAACTCAAGTATTGATAATAAAGCATTTTGTATAGATGTTTTTGTATCTATAGTATTTATGTTAATAAGTATTAGCTTTTTATATTATAATTTCTATAAAAATATGAAAGTAGAAGAAATAAAAGAAGATAAAAATATTGAAATTCCTACATTATCATTTAATGTATAACAAAAAAGGTTTAAGTATTAAATTAATACTTAAACCTTTTTTACATGGAATACACTTAGTGCAATTAGAGCTTGAGCACTATAGTAAACTAATAAGTTTAAAGCTCCAAGAATTTTAGGTGGATTTTTATAAAAATAATCAAAAGCTAATATTAAATCAGATAGTACAAATAACAATGCACCTATTGTAACTATCAAAATATCAAAGCTAGAGCTATTTGATAAATATAAATTTAATGATTGAGCAAACATAAAACTAATAACTATAGCGTAAAAAGCTACATAATTAAACATTCCTTTAAAATCTAATCCTTTTATTGACTTTAAAAATAATAAAGAAATAGATGATAAAATTATTGTGAAAATTATAGTATATATGCTAAACTCACTAATTGATATAAAACCTACAGAAAACAATATATGTGCAAAGCTAAAACTTAAAAGACCATATATAAAGTTTTTACTCATAGTAGATTCGCTTTCTTTTGCATATATAAGAAAGACATCTCCAAATAATGAAAATATAAGACCTAATAATATAAATATGAAATATGAAAAGTTAGTACTATTTTCAATGAATCCACTTATAGCAATAAATACAAATAGTATACTAGTTATTGTTTTAGATATTCCACGATAATTTTTATAAGGTTTATATGTAAAATATAATAAGAATGTTAAAGCAATAAACATAAAAAGTAACAATAAATAAGTCATAAAATTCCTCCCTGGTTAAATTTACCTTTATATAAAACTATAGTATCATACTATGCATTAAACATTAAATAAAAAACAATATAATTAAAATATATAACTTATAATATAAAAATTATATATGTGGTTAAATATGCTTCTTGAAAATAACTTGTTTTTAATGTAATGTATTACTATGTGAAATTTTAACAATAAAATTTAAGGAGATTTAAAAGTGACTTATATAAATGCAAAAAGTAAATATTTAATAAATGTAAAAAATATTAAGGTAAAGCATAAATTTGATACATTAGTAACAAAATCGGTTAATATAACAGAAGATCAAATTGAAGAATGTAAAAAATATGCTGAAAAATATATAGAAGAATCTAATGATTATAAAGTATTAGTACCAGCATCTGTTAAAGATGAAAAAATACAAAAAGAAATTGCAAAACAAATGGTATTTGCAGATAAGATAGGAGAATGTGCAGTTTTAAATTATTTTAAATATAGGGGTCTTAAGGCAGATATCTTAAAAAGTAATAAAATAGGTATAAAAACTTATATAGACAAAGATATTCATAATAGACTTATAATAGATAAAAAAGAAATCGAATCAAAAAATAAAAACCAATATTATATTGGAGCACATCTAAATCTAGAAGTTGAAGATAAAAAACATCCAATTAAAAAATATTTAGTTAAAAATATTTATGATATAAAAAGAGTTCAATTATATGGATATTTAGAAACTAAATTTATAGAGAGTTTAAGATATGAAGTTGTAAATAAAAAGGATGGAAAGAAAGAATATAAGTTCTATACTAAAAAAGCTTCTAATTATGAAAAGAAAGATAAGTATGCTAATTTTGGGTTTGATTGTAAATGGTATTACTTAGATAGAGTTATGGATATAGAAGGATTAGTAATGAAAATAAAAAAATAGTTTATAAATTTTGACAAAAAAAGATTAACTTTAATTAATAAAAGTTAATCTTTTTTTGTAAGTTGAATTATTATTTGATATATGATATTTTAGGAAAAGATTAACAAATTTTCATGGGGGTTAGATATGGATAAAAAACTTAGTAATAAAGCTATTAAATCTTGGATTATAGGAAGAACAATTGGATTAATGATCTTTATATCTATTTATTTAGTGTTAAGATTAGTTCTACCTATACTTGAGATAAATACAATTAACTATATTCTTGATAACTATATATCATGGATAAACATGATTATATTGATTATTGTTGTTTTAATTGCAATATCCGCATACATAGAACCATTTTTTGAATATAAGCAATGGAGTTATAGGATAAATGAAGAAGAAATATCTTTTACAGAAGGAATATTTTTAAAGAAAAGTGTTACAATTCCAATTGTAAGAATTCAAAATATAAACTTATCTGAAGGACCTATAAACAGAAAATTTAATTTAGCTGATGTTAAGATTGGAACTGCAGGTGGAAGCTATAAAATTCCTAATCTTGATAAAGAAGAAGTCGAGAAAATTAGAGAGTTTTTAAAAATTAAAATCAATGAAAATGTTAGAGAGGAGCTTGATGCATAATTATGAATGAAGAGGTTAATGGCAATAAAACTAATTATGAAAATAAAAGCTTCACAAATGAAAATATAAAAATAAGAAATAATTGGAAAAGTTTAATTTATAAACTTATAAAAGGGACGATCAGCAATTTTGGACTAGGTGTACTTTTTATAGTATTTCTAAAACAATGGTTTTGGACAGCTATAGTGCTATTTGTAGTTTTAGACATTATATTTTCAATAATAGGATGGAAGTATGAGTATATAAGTATAAAAGATAATGAAATACATTATTATAAGGGAATATTTTCAAAGGAAACATTAATAATACCAAAGAAAAGTTTTAAGTCTATGGATATATCACAGAATTTGATAGAAAGATTATTAGCATATAAAATTGTGAAAATAGAAAGTCCTTCAAAAGATTTTGGTATAGACGACATAAAAATGAGTTTGAATAATGAACAAATTGATATACTAAAATCTTTTTCTCTTAATGATTTGAATAAGGAATGCTTAGGTGATGTAAATGAAGAGTATGTAGTTAATAATATAAAAGACAATGAAGAGTCTAAAGAAATAAAAGAAAAAAAGATAGAAACTAAAAAGTTAGTTATATATGGGTTTACAAGTTTTAACTTATTTGTTGCATTGATTTTTATTTTTAATATCTTAGGAAAGCTAGATGACTTTATAAGTTCAGACTACTTATCAAATATTATAGATGGAGCTTTTAAAAATAATTCGCAAAGTATGACTATTTTATTGATTGTTGCGGGACTTTTAATTTTCTTAATCATACTAAAACTTATTGCAACTGTATATTATGTTGTTAAGTACTATAACTTTACTTTATTAAAAGAGAACAACAATATAAAGATAGCTTATGGTTTATTTAGTACAAAAGAGTTTTCATTTAAAGATAATAATATAAAACTTATCAAAATTAAATCAAATCCAATAAGACAATTTTTAAATATATATGAATTAAATTTAATTATTAAAGGTTATACAGGCGAAGGAAATGAGAAAATTATAATGTATCCAATAGGATCTTTAAATGAAATTAATGATGTTATAAAAGAATTTATTCCAGAATGGAGCTTTAAAGGAACTGGGAATGGGATAGAAAAGGGTAAATTCTCTATTTTAATAAAGCCAGTTTTGTTAATTTTTATTACTTCTATAGTGTGTTATTTAATACTAAAAACACAATGGGTTTGGTTTATTAATTTAACTATTATATTAACTTTGATAAACTCTGGATTGAAAATAAGAAATTTAAATATTAGTGTGGATAATAAAAAAGTGAGAGCTGTAAACGGGGGATTATTTAGGACTATACATATTTTAAGAGGAAGAGATATACAAGCTGTTGAATTTAAAACGAATCCTATTCAATCTAAAAATAATGTAGGTAAGATTACTATTGATTATTACAGTGAATCATCAGAAGAAATAAAATTAATGTATATGAATAAAAATTATGTTGAGAAATTAATTGAAGCTTCTAAATGATAATAAAAAAAGGTTGTGAGAAAATCTCACAACCTTTTTTATGGGCTAGCGTATACTTATGTCTGAGCATAAGTTCCCACTAATATTTATTATAATATAAACTATTGTTAATGTAAAGATAAAATTTTATTTTAAAAATTTTTTAAAACTGAAAAC
>NZ_LBBT01000248.1 GCF_001006285.1 Paraclostridium benzoelyticum | reverse complement strand
ATAATTATAATAATATGAAGAGTAAAATAATAAGATTAAATAAAAATATAAGGAGAAGTATGTATGTCAAAAGTAGCAAAAGCAGCTGTCGGATTGATGATAGCTACACTAATAGCGAAAGTTTTAGGGTTTGCAAGAGAGCTCACACTAGCTTCAGTATATGGAGCTTCTGGGACAAGCGATGCATTTTTAGTAGCTATGAATATACCTGCAGTTATATTTGCAGCAATAGGAACTTCTTTAGATACAGCGTTTATTCCTTTGTATCATGATATAAGAAAAAATGGCGGTAAAGAAGAATCAAATAAATTTACAAATAACGTATTAAATACAGTAATACTAATTTGTTTAGGTCTTTCTGTGGTAGGGTTGATATTTACACCTCAAATTGTAAAATTATTTGCAGTTGGATTTAAAGGAGAGGTATTTGATCAAGCTGTTTACTTTACTAGGGTAATGATACTTGGATTATCAGTTTTAGGTATGAGCTATATTATGACTGCATATTTACAGGTTAAAGATAACTTTGTAGTTCCAGGATTGATGAGTGTACCAAATAATATTATTGTAATAGCTTCAATTATTTTAAGTGCGACGATAAATATACACTTACTTCCATGGGGAGCTTTACTAGGATTATCATTACAGTTTTTATTTCAATACCCTTTTGCAAGAAAAAAAGGATTTAAATACAAACTAATTGTTGATTTTAATGATAAGTACTTAAGAAGATTACTTTGGCTTGTAATACCAGTTTTAATAGGGGTTGCAGTAAATCAAGTAAGTACAATAGTTGATAGAACTATAGCATCGACTCTTGCAGAAGGAAGTATATCTGCATTAAACTATGCCAGCAAATTAAATCAATTCGTAATGGGTATGTTTATAGTGTCAATTTCATCTGTTATTTATCCTATGTTATCTAAGTTAACTACAGAAAATAATAAAGAAGAATTTTATAAGTCTATAAAAACATCTGCAAATACAGTAACACTTTTAGTTATACCTATATCAGCAGGAGCTATGATACTTGCTGAACCAATCGTAAAAATGCTTTTTGAAAGAGGAGAATTCGATGCAAGAGCTACACAAATGACTGCTATATCACTTGTGTTTTACTCTATAGGTATGATAGGTTTTGGTCTTAGAGATATACTTGGAAAAGTATTTTATTCATTACAAGATACAAAAACACCTATGAAAAATGCGATAATAACAATTATATTAAATATAATATTAAATTTATTATTTGTAAGATTTACGAATATGGGAATAGCTGGATTAGCATTTGCAACTAGTATATCTGCTATTGTCACTATAATATTGTTATTTATAAGTTTAAGAAAAAAAATTGGACAGTTTGGTGGAAAAGAAATTTTAGTAGTTTTAATAAAGTCAATTGTATCCGCAGGGTTAATGTCAGTAATTACAATATTTGTATACAAGTTTTTAGGCGGAATGTTACCAGTTGGAAAATTATATGAAACTATAACTTTAGCTATATCAATAGGATGTGGAGCATTAACATATGGTATATGCATAATATTACTAAGGGTAGATGAAGTAAATTTAATTTTAGAGACTGTAAAAAACAAAATAAAAAGATAAGCAGAAAGGTATTGATGAAAATCAATACCTTTTTTTGTTAAGCTTACAAATATGTAATTTTAATGATAGATAAATCGATATTAGAAAATTATAAAAAGCTATATACTTAATTTTGTAATAATTAAAGGAGGTTAATAAACATGACAAAAATACTTGAAGTTAGAAACTTAATGAAATCATATGGTACAAATAAAAATACGCAAACAGTATTAAATGGAATAGATATTGATATAAACAAAGGTGAGTTTGTAGGAGTAATGGGACCATCTGGGGCAGGTAAAAGTACACTTTTAAATATAGTTTCAACTATAGACACTGCAAGTAGTGGAGATGTAAAAATAGAAGGAAAAAACATAACAAATTTAAACAATAAGCAAATATCAAAATTTAGAAGAGAAAGTTTAGGATTTATATTCCAAGATTTTAACCTACTAGATACATTATCAGTAAAAGATAATATAGCATTGCCTTTAGCACTTGCTCGTGCAAATGAAAAGACAATAAACAAGACTGTATTCTCAATTGCTAAAACACTAGGGATTGAAACATTACTTGGTAAATATCCTTATGAAATATCAGGAGGTCAAAAACAAAGAACAGCTTGTGCAAGAGCTATAATTACAAATCCATCGTTGATATTGGCAGATGAGCCAACAGGAGCACTGGACTCTAAATCATCTACGGACCTTTTAAATGCAATGACAAAGTTAAATGAAGAACAAGATGCAACAATAATGATGGTTACACATGATGCATTTGCAGCTAGTTATTGTAAAAGAGTCTTATTTATTAAAGATGGATTAATATTCAAAGAGATAAATAGAAGAGGAACAAGAAAAGAATTTTTTAAAGAAATTTTAGATGTATTATCATTGATAGGTGGTGGAGACAATGATCTTATTTAATATAGCGAAAAAAAACATACAAAAAAATCTTAAAGGATATTTCTTATACTTTTTCTCTATAGTTTTCACAGTTGGAATATATTATGCATTTAAAAATTTACAATATAATCCAAGTATAGATGCAGCTTTATCAGCAAGTTCTAAAGCATCAGCAGCATTTAATGCCGCATCAATTGTAATAGCATTATTTTCAGTTTTATTTATATGGTACTCAAATAGTTTCTTTATAAAAAAGAGGAAAAAAGAGATAGGACTATATGCATTATTAGGAATTGAAAATAAAGAGATAGGACTATTATTATTCTTTGAAACATTAATAATAGGAGTTGTTGCCATTGTAATAGGTATAATAGCAGGAGTAGTATTTTCAAAACTTATGCTAGGAATACTTATAAAGCTTATAGGATTAAATTTAAGCATAAATTTTGCAGTTTCAATAAAAGGAGTTTTTGAGACATTTATATTATTCATATTAATATTTTTAGTTATAGCGTATCAAAGTAATAGAATAATATATAAATTTAAGCTTATTGAATTATTTAAAGCTTCAAGCACATCTGAGAAAGCTAAAAAAGGATCAAAATTATTAGCGATACTATCAATAATATTTATAGTCGTTGGATATGCAATATATCTTTCTACAACAAATGGAATGGATTTAATTCTTGGAGCATTTGTCACATTATTTATGGTAGTTGTTGGTACATTTTTATTTTTTAGTTCATTTATGTTTTTTATAATTAAAAAACAACAAAAAAATGGGGCAAATTATTATAAAGGATTAAATATGATATCAACATCTCAATTATTATACAGAATAAAGAGTAATGCAAAGATGTTATCTATAATAGCTATATTAAGTGCTACTACGTTAACTGCGATAGGGGTGTCTATTTCAGTGTACTTTATGAGCTCTCAATTAGTTGAGCAACAGGCACCATACTCTTATACTTTATCACTCGATAATAAAGAGTATATAAAAGAATTTGAAAAGATATTAGAAGATTCAAAAGATCATAAATTAGTTGATAAATTTGTACTTAGCTATATAGATTTAGAATCATATAAGGAGAATTCACATGGATTCAAAGACACATATCAAATAATGTCTTTATCAAATTTAAATGAAATATTAAAGTTGAATGGAAAAAAAGAGATAGAAGGTATAGATGACAATGAATTTATTCATGTATACCCTGAAGAAATAGGGTTTGATACTAAATCATTTATAAATATAAATAACAATGGAAAAGATGTAAAATTAAACCTTAAGTCACATATAGATGAGAAATTATATAATTCATTTAGCCCATCAGAGATGGTTGTTGCTTCAGATAATGAGTTTAAAAATTTAAAAGCTAATAATGAGTTAAAACATTATTACACATACAATATAACAAATCAAAAAGATGGTGACAAATTTGATGGAAAAGTATCAAAATTAACAGAGAAATACTATACTGGGGATCAAAAAAGACCAGCTTCAAGTTATGTATTATCTTACTATGAAGCTTTTAAGGATGGGTTTACAACTTCAGGAATTATGGTATTTATAGGTGTATTTGTAGGCTTAGTATTCTTAGTTTGTACAGGTAGTGTAATTTTCTTCAAATTACTATCAGAAGCTCAAGATGAAGCGCCTAGATATACTGTACTAAATAAAATTGGAGTAGATGAGGATGATATCAAGTCATCTGTATATAAGCAAGTTGGGTTTAACTTCTTTTTACCTTTAGTATTAGGAGGTTTACACAGTGTCGTGGCAAATTATGTTGTTTGCAATCTACTTGGACAAAATTTATCGGTAGTAATGTTGTGGACATTAATTCCGTATTCGATAATTTATATAATATATTATTTAATTACTTCTAAGTTCTACTTCAATATAGTAACTAAACAAAATTAGGAGGCGTATTATGAAAAAAATATTATCTACAATAATAATATTAACACTAGTATTTGTAGTTGGAGTAATTGTTGTCGCTAGAACTGCGGTATATCCAGTAAAAGATGTATCTGAAATAAAATCTGTAGCTAAAGAATATAATATTGACCCATACTTTTTAGCTGCTATAGGACACTTTGAATCTAGATTTGATGAAAAAGATTATGAAAAAAATGATAATAATGGGATACTAAGATTTAGTGATGAATCTTCAATAAAATTAGCACATGAATTAAAGATGAAGAATTTTAAGCCTAGTGACTTAGTAGACGATAAGACGAGTTTAAAGTTAGGTGCATATTATTTATCTAAATTTAAAGATGAAGGCTTAAGTAAAATGATTCAAGAATGGAATGTAAGAAATAAAGTCGATGATACTATTGATAGAAGAGCATATGCTAAAGAATATTATGTTCCTAAGATTGAAAAAAATATAAAGATAATTAAATTTTTATACCCAGAAATGAGTTTTTAATAAAAGCGTAGATTATTCTACGCTTTTATTTTTGAAATATACAAGTATAATAGGTATAATAAAACTTAAATTTAAGAAAATTATGATAAGTAGGAGGAGTGAGAATGTACAACGTAGAGGATCTGATATATGATTGTCCGGTTGAAGCTCTATCTAGTATCTTAGGTAAAAAATGGATACCTGCTATAATATGGCAAATCCAAGATAATAAAATAAGATTTGGAGAGTTGCAAAGATCTATAGAAGGATGCAGTAAGAAAATGCTAATCCAACAATTAGAAGTATTAATAGAAAATGGCATCATAATTAATGAAAAAAATACTGATAGCAAAGTGGTTGAATCTATTTATTATTTAAGTGAATCTGGATTAGGCTTATTACCAATAATGAAACATATGATAAATTGGAGTAATAAAAATCTTGAATGTGGCAAATAAAAAAAGCCATCTCAATTTTTTTGAGATGGCTTTAGAATTTATTCAGCATACGCTTTTACTTCTTCATAACACTGTAGATCAGTATAAAGTTCTGAAGTATATGGATTGCGTTTAGTTTTTCTTACTTTATAAATCATATAAATAAATAATGCTACATTAGCAATTAAAGCAATTGCACTTATTATAAAAAGAGCGGTTGAATTTTGTGTAGACTTAACTGCAAACTGTGACTCATCTATAAAAGAAGGGCATGTCATTGCAAACATACACCATAGTGCAAGTGTTTGAGCACGATGTTGTAGCCAAGCTCCTTTTTTCAATGTAAAAGCAGCTACAGTTGGAGCAACAAGTAAAGCAATTCCACAATACCAAGCATGATCACTTAAGCAATTATAAGTATATGCAAAGTTCCAAAGGTCATAAGCTATAATCCAGAACCAGCACATATCTGGCCATAACATATCTTTACTTTTATCTTTACTGATACATATTCCCATCCAACCTGTTATAGTAATAATATTTAAAATTCCAGCAACACCATTTAAGTAGTTCCAAGAACCACTATATGTCATCATACCTTCAAAGACTTGTCTTGTAAGTCCAAGAGAGCCTATTTGGAAATCACGAGCAACAGCTTCCATAATATTAATAGCAAGTATTAATGGTGGAAAGCATAAAACCCATTTATGCTTAGTAGCTCCATCTATATGACGTAATAACCAGAAACCTACACAACCAGCTAAGGCAGAGTAAACTTTTGCATAATGGAACCAATCGTTTACACTAGTACCTTTTGTAGTTTTAGGCCAAACAAAAAATGTAAGAATTATTGGAAGTATTATAAATAGAGAAACCCCACCCCATTTATAACGTCGTCCAATTTCATTTAACACAACTAATACTATAAATACAAAAAATAACATTAGCCAATTTGATATTGGCTGAGATTCGAATAAAAACATTATAATTATCCCCCCATCGAATGTAAAGTGTTTATTCACGAATATTGTAGCACTATTTATTTGTAAATGAAAGCGATTTACTGAAAAAAGTAAGAAAACGAACAAAATATATTCTTGGGTAATGAATTGATAAAAATTTGGTGTTATAATACTATCAAGGGATTTATATTATAAATATATCTTAAAAAATCAACAAAATAGGGGTAGGTGAATGACTTGCATGAGTTAGGGGTCGTAATTGAGGTTGTAAAAACTGTAGAAAGAGTTGTGTTAGAACAAAATTTAAATAAGGTTGACACAGTGGTACTCCAGATAGGTGAACTATCATCTATGATACCAAAATATATTAGAGAGTGTTATCCTGCTGCAGTTGATGGAACTATGCTACATGACACAAAGTTAGAAATAGAAATTTTACCAGGTAACGGGATTTGTAAAGCGTGCAACAAAGTATTTAATTTACTTGAAAATAATCGTAAATGCCCAAATTGTAATAATACAGAGTGGGAAATTTTAGGGGGAAAAGAATTTTTTATAAAAGAAATTATTGCTTGTTAAAATTATTGAATACTATAAAATTTAGAACTGTGGCATAGAATAAGTTTGAACTACTATGCTACAGTTTTTTTATGTATTTTTAATAAAAGAGACATTTAATCCTTATAAGAATTATCCTACATTATGAAAAATTTAAAAAATATTTATATAATATAGATGTATAAATCTGTTTTTGTGCTTATAATTAAGTCTTGTAATTTATAGACGAAAAATAATATAATAAAATTAATTAAATATTGGAATTTTGCGAAAACTGGTGAGGAGAGAGATTAAAGGATGAAAAAGATACTCCATTTAGATGACATTATAGATAAAAAAAAATTTCAAAAGATACAAGATGATATAGCGGCAGCTACAGGTATAGCTATAATAACAGTTGACTATATAGGAAAGGCGTTAACTAAACATAGTGGGTGTAGTGAATTCTGTAAACTTATTAGGAAAAATGATGTATATGCTCATTTATGTGAACGATGCGATTCAAGAGGGGGAGTTGAAGCTGCTAGATTAAAAAAAACATACATATACGTATGCCACAAAGGCTTAATTGACTTTGCTACTCCCATAATTGTCAATGGTCAATATTTAGGAGCATTAATGGCTGGACAAGTTTTAATAGAGGATACAAAGACATTAGATTTGGAAAATATAGTACCAGTGGAAATAAACTTTGATGGTTCAATGGAAAAAGAAGAATTAGAAAATGCATATAATAAATTACCTGTAGTAAGTTTTAATAAGGTAGAATCATTAGCAGAAATGATGTCACATATAAGTAATTATATAGTATCAGAATGTTTATCAAAAACACTTCAAAAAGAGCTAGATGAGAAAAGAGAAGAATTTGAAGAAGCTAAAAAAATTAAGGATGAGTTAGAAAAAGAATACAAGGCATACCAATTAAAATCTCTTCAATCACAGGTAAATCCAAATTTTTTATTCAACTTACTAAATAGTATTTCGTCTTTAGCTATAGTTGAAGATGCACCAAAAACTCATGAGATAATATACAATCTATCAAACCTGTTAAGGTATGGGTTCAAAAAATCGGATAAAATAATTACTTTAGAAGAAGAACTTGATTATATAAAATCATATTTAGAACTCCAAAAGATAAGGTTTTCTGAAAGGCTAAATTATGAAGTTGACATTAATGAGCAATTTAAAAATATAAAAATACCATTTATGATTGTACAAACTTTTGTTGAAAATTCTGTCATACATGGCCTTGAAGACAAAGAAGATGGCGGATATGTAAAGGTTTTCGTAGAAAGGGAAGAAAATTATATAGTTATAAAGGTTGAAGACAATGGAATTGGAATTGAGAGAGAACAATTAAATTTAATTCAAAAGGATTTAGATTTAAAAGATTATACGGATATGGATAGTATGGGAATAAAAAGGGCTAATAAGAGGTTGCAGTACTATTATGAAGAAAATTATAAGATAGAAATAAATAGTACAGAAAATTTTGGAACTTTAGTAAAAATAACTATTTTAAATAGATATAGCTAGGAGTTGGATATATGGTTAAGATAATGATCGTTGACGATGAAGAATTAGAAAGAGACGCTTTAAGTATAATTATCAATAAATGTGAAAATATTAAAATTATAGCTCAAGCTAAAAATGGAAAAGAGGCAATAGAATTAGATAAACAGTTTAATCCAGAAATTATAATAATGGATGCTAAGATGCCTGGTATAGATGGTATAAAAGCTGCAAAGGCAATAAAGCAGCAAAATACAAGTAAAATAGTTATAATGATGATATATGATGATTTTGAATTAATGCATAAATTATTAACTGAAGGTATAGATGACTACATATTAAAGCCTATTAAACCAATTGATCTAATAAATATTGTTAATAAATCTATTGTTAATCTAAAAACTAACAATAAGTTGCAAATAGGGGGATATTCAAAAGATAAAAGAGATTTATCAATTAATTCATCTATAGAGTACATAAATAATAATTTAGGGAAAAACGTTAGCTTAGAAAAGGCTGCTTCTATATGTAATTTAAGCCCTTGCTATTTTAGTAAAGTATTTAAAAAAGAAGTAGGTATAAATTTTATTTCATACGTTAATGATAAAAAAATAAATAAAGCTAAAGAAATTTTAGAAACTACGGACATTCCTATTACAAATATATCTATTGACTTAGGGTTTGAGGATTGTGGATACTTTATAAGGGTATTTAAAAAATTACAGGGAGTTACTCCAAAAAAGTATAGAGAATTATATAGATCTAAGTAAAAAAGCACTTTACCAATAATTAAAATTAATTACTGGTAAAGTGCTTTTTTAAAATATAATTTTATAGAATAAATTTAA
>NZ_LBBT01000247.1 GCF_001006285.1 Paraclostridium benzoelyticum | reverse complement strand
TTTGGAAAAATACATATTGTTTGATATAATTTTCTATATAATAAATTTTTAACGAGATAAGGAAGGTAATGGGCTATGAAAAAATTAAGTTTTGATTATAGTAATTCAATAGGTTTTTTTAACCAAAAAGAAATCGATTGTATGAGTGAGTATGTAAAAGTTGCTCATGAAATGATACATAATAAAACTGGTGAGGGGAACGATTTCTTAGGTTGGGTAAACTTACCTAGTGATTATGACAAAGAAGAGTTTGATAGAATAAAAAAAGCTGCACAAAAAATAAAGGAAGATTCAGATGTACTTTTAGTTATAGGAATAGGTGGATCTTACTTAGGAGCAAGAGCTGCAATAGAAACATTAGGACACTCATTTAGAAATAACTTAACTAAAGAAGAAAGAAAATCTCCAGAAGTTTATTTTGTAGGTCAAAATATAAGTTCTACATACATGTTAGATTTACTGGATATAATCAAAGATAAAGATGTATCTATAAATATTATATCTAAATCTGGGACTACAACAGAACCAGCTATCGCATTTAGAGTATTCAAAGATTTCTTAGAGAAAAAGTATGGAAAAGAAGAAGCTAGTAAAAGAATATATGCTACAACTGATTCTAAGAAAGGTGCATTAAAATCCCTAGCAAATGAAGAAGGATATGAGTGTTTTGTAATACCTGATGATGTTGGTGGAAGATTCTCTGTATTAACTCCTGTTGGATTATTACCAATAGCAGTTTGTGATATAAATATAGATGCTATGATGCAAGGTGCAAAAGATGCAATGGATGATTTTTCTAATCCTGATTTAGAATCAAACTACAGTTATCAATATGCTGTAGCTAGAAATATTCTTCATAGAAAAGGTAAAGATGTAGAGTTAATGGTAAATTATGAGCCAAGCTTACATTATGTTGGAGAGTGGTGGAAACAACTTTACGGAGAAAGTGAAGGAAAAGATAATAAAGGTATATATCCAGCTTCAGTAGATTTCTCAACAGATTTACACTCTATGGGACAATATATACAAGAGGGTAAAAGAATAATATTTGAAACAGTTTTAAATGTTGAAAAAACTAGAAGAGAAATAACTATAAATGAAGAAAAAATAGATTTAGATGGCCTAAATTACTTATCTAACAAGACTGTTGATTTTGTAAATAAAAAAGCTTTCCAAGGAACTTTATTAGCACATACAGATGGAAATGTTCCAAACTTAATAGTAAATATACCTCAATTAGATGAGTATAACTTTGGATACTTAGTTTACTTCTTTGAAAAAGCATGTGCAATAAGTGGATATTTATTAGGGGTAAATCCATTTAATCAACCAGGAGTAGAAGCATACAAGAAAAATATGTTTGCTTTATTAGGAAAGCCTGGTTTTGAAAAAGAAAGAGCTGAATTAGAAAAAAGATTAAACAATTAAGGTTTAATTAAGGATACAGTTATATAATAAACACTATACAGAAATTAAATGTATAGTGTTTTTATATTTAAGAATATAAAAGCATTAAAAAAATAATAATAATACAAAAGTAAAATAATATAAAAATTAAATAGGAGGGATAAATATATGAGTAGTGGAAAGAAGACTAGTATAACTCTTATTATAATAGTTAGTATAATAAGTGCTATGGTTGGAAGTTTTATAACAGCTTTTATACTTGGGGATAAGCTATCATCTAAATCTGATGGAAATAAACAAAATATCGTTGTAAATGAAGGAACTAAAAGTGAAAATATATATCATGCGGTAACTGATAAGGCAATGCCTTCTGTAGTAGGTATAACAACTACTACAATAGATACTAATAATATATTTGCAATACCACAGCAATCACAAGGTGTTGGAACAGGATTTATTGTAGATTCTAAAGGATACATATTAACAAATTCACATGTTGTATCTGATGGAAAAGCATCTGATGTAAATGTTTTATTTAATGATGGATCAACTTCAAAGGGAAAAGTTTTATGGAATGACCCAACTATAGATTTAGCTATTGTAAAAGTTGATAAGACAGGACTTCCTGTAGCAGACTTAGGAAATAGTGATTCTGTAAGAACTGGAGATTTAGCAGTAGCAATAGGAAATCCACTAGGATTAGAATTCCAAAAAAGTGTTACACAAGGAATAATAAGTGGATTAGATAGAAGTATACAAACAGAGCAATCTAATATGACAGGGCTTATACAAACGGATGCAAGTATAAACCCAGGGAACAGCGGAGGACCTTTATTAAATGATAAAGGAGAAGTTATAGGTATAAACACAGCTAAAGCATCTGGAGCAGAAGGATTAGGATTTGCAATACCTATAAATACAGCAAAACCTATAGTAGAGCAAATAATCAAGGATGGGAAATTTGAAAAAGTAACATTAGGTATAAAAGGTATAGATGTAAAAACATTCGAAACAACAACAGGAACTGACTTAGCTGCTGATGAAGGGGTTTATATAGCAGAAGTAGTAGCTAATACTCCAGCACAAAAATCAGGAATACAAGCAGGAGATGTAATAACAAAGGTTGGAGATACAAAAATAACATCAATGAGTGATTTAAATAAAGCATTATATAAATTCTCAGTTGGAGATAAAGCTAAGGTAGAAGTAAATAGAGGTGGAAAAAACATAACTATAGATGTTAAGTTCTAATATATAAATAAAAAAGATGGGATCAAATCCCATCGTTTTTTATTTATATATTAAATTTATTAACTTGTCATTTTATTTTTGCTGCTAGGGCAAGAATTGCTACCTCCGCAACCAGAGCAACCAGAACATCCATTACTTTTTGCTTTCATATTTTTATAAAGGATAAATACTGCTGCTAATAATATTATACCTCCAACTGAGAACTCTATTATAGAAGATATTGAAGCTCCTTCAACTAATAAAGAACCTATAACTTTAACTATGAACGCTGCAATCCAAGCTACAGCGAATTGATAAGTTGCCGATATAATCATCATCTTATTCCCATATTCTTTTCTCATTGTAGATAAAGCTGCTATACATGGAGTATATAAAGCAGAGAATACTAAGAATCCATATGCTGAAACACTTGTAAACACTGTTGGTAAAACTGTCTTTAAATCTCCATACACAATTTCCATTGTACTTATAACAACTTCTTTTGCACTTATACCTGTCAATATAGAAACTCCTGCTCTCCAATCTCCGAACCCTAAAGGAGCAAATATAGGAGCTATTAAACCTCCTAGTAAAGCTAAGAAACTACTATTTATATCACTAGTAAATCCGCTGAAGTTAAACGATGATAAAGCCCATATAACAACAGACATAGCAAACATTATTGTACAAACTTTTATTAAGAAACCTTTAGCTTTATTCCATGTATTTTTAAATAAAGCATTTAGAGTTGGAAGTTTGTATTCTGGCAACTCTAGAACAAAAGGTTCTATATCGGCCTTATATACTGTTTTATTTAATATTAAAGCTATTATTATTGCAATTACGATACCTAATAGATATAAAGATGTAGTTACAACAGCTGCATTTTTAGGGAAAAATACAGAAACAAATAATGCGTAAACAGGTACTTTAGCACCACAAGTCATAAGCGGAGCAATAAGTGCTGTAACTTTTCTATCTTTTTCACTTTCTAAAGTTCTAGTAGCCATTATTGCTGGAGAAGCACAACCGAATCCCATTATCATAGGTATAAATGCTTTACCAGATAAACCAACTTTTTTCATTATGTTATCCATTAAGAATGCTGTTCTAGCCATATATCCGCTATCCTCAAAGAATGACATTCCTAAGAATAATACAAATATTAATGGGAAGAATGGTAGAGCTCCACCTAATCCACCTATTAATCCATCTACTATTAGTGAATGGAACCAAGGACTAGAATTTGCTAATAGAGCATCTACAGGTGTAGCTATATAAGTATCTATTAAAGTTTCTGTTAATGTTTGAAGAGGACCACCGACCCATTCAAATGTAAATTTAAAAAGTGTTAATAGTGCTAAAACAAATATAGGATAAGCTAATATAGGATTTAATATTATATTATCTAATTTACTACTAATACTTTCCTTCTTTTTAGAATTAGACTTCATAGATTTACTTAATATTTTTTCGATTTCCTTATAGGTATTTATTTCGTTTCCAAAATCTTTTCTATAATTAAAAGTTGTATTTAAACATGATTTTATTTCATTAGATATATTTTCAAGACCTTCTTTTTTCTTAGCAACTATAGGTATTACTTTAACCCCTAATTCTTTTTCAAGCTTTGCTGGGTCTATGTGTACACCCTTAGCTTCTGCAACATCTATCATATTAAGTAATAATATAATTGGCTTATTGTATTGCATAAGCTGAGTAGTTAAATATAAGTTTCTATCTAAGCTAGATGCATCTACTATATTTAATATTAAGTCTACATCTCCACTTTCTAAAAATCTTTTAGATACTTTTTCTTCGTTAGAGAATGTATCCATAGCGTATATACCAGGAAGATCTACAACCTTAATATCTTCATTTATAAATCCTTCTTTTTTTTCTATAGTAACTCCAGGCCAGTTACCTACATATTGTTTAGATCCAGTAAGAATATTAAACACTGTAGTTTTACCAACGTTAGGATTACCGAATAATGCAACATTAATCACGATGATACCTCCTATTTTAAGCTAATGTTTTTTGCGTCACTCTTTCTTATCGCTAAATCAAACCCTCTAAAACGAACTAATATAGGATCTCCTAATGGAGCGATTTTTCTTACTTCTATTTCAGTTTCATTTATACATCCAAGAGCTAATAATCTTTTAGCTAATTTTTCGTTTCCATATATATTATTAATGATACCTTTTTCGCCGACTTTTAAATCGTAAACAGTCATCATTAGCACCTCCTAATGAGTTTCATTCTCAATTAATTATAATATAAATATACCATTTAATATTCAAAAAGTCAATAAATAGTGAAAAGATTAAAAAAATAATTAAAAAACTTACTTTAAGACTATGGTAATATATAGGTAATAGAAAATTTCAACTAAGGGGGGAGCAAAATATATGAAGACTAAAAAATTGGCTCATATGTCATTGATGGTTGGATACAGCTTAATATTGTATATAATAGAAAGCTACATGCCGAATCCGCTAATTGCTATATTTCCAGGCGCTAAGTTAGGGATCGCAAACATAGTTACATTAACTTCTTTAGTTTTATTTGGGATAAAAGATACATTTATAATTTTATCTGTAAGGGTGATTATGTCATCTATATTTGCAGGACCTATATCGTACTTACTGTTTAGTATAGCAGGGTCATATCTAAGTTTGATATTTATGTACCTAGCTTTAAAAATTAATAAATTTTCATTAATAGGGGTAAGTGTTATAGGAGCTATTGGTCATAATATAGGGCAGTTAGCGGTGGCTGGAATGATAATAAAAAATGGTATGATATTTGGATATTTACCATATATGTTATTTGCATCTGTAATAACTGGCTTGTTTGTTGGAATTGCTTCGAAATTTACAGTAGGAAAGTTATCTAATATTGATAAAAACGTTTATTGACACACTAGGGAAAACCTTGTTAAAATATAAATGAATATATACAAATTTGTAACTATGGTGATAATATGACTAAAAATGAACTGGTTTTACTAAAGAAAGAAATAGAAGCTTTAAGGGAAGAAATAAACACTTATATAGAATACCCGGATATATTTAAAGACGAGTTGGTTAGTACGAGTAATAAAATTGATCAAGCGATAAATAAGTATATACAGCTTAGCAAAGAGTCTTCTAAATAAAGAGAAGGCTTTTTTGCGCGTGGAAAAATTGATATATAAACTGGTTTGATTAGGTATATGATTTAAATATAGAGTTAATAATTAATAATTGAGATATAGAAATTGTTAAAAGAAAGGTATTAATCATGATTTTGGCAAAATTAATAAACTCAGTTATTATAATTGTTTGTGCTTACGTTTTATTAAAATTAATACAATACTTTTTAAAAAAACTATTTGAATTTACTAGATTTGACGTAAGGTATGAAAATACTTTAAACAGTCTTTTATGCTCAATGTCATATTATATTATATTTATTTTGACAATAATATTATTGTTAAAAGAATTTAATATAGTTGATGTAACTAAATTTGGTACTTTGGTTACAGGAGCGAGTATAGTGGGATTGATAGCTGGGGTTGCATCTCAAAGTATACTTAAAGATATATTTAATGGTTTTTTTATAATATTTGAGAAGCAAATACAAGTTGGTGACTTTGTTTATATAAATGAAAAATTCAGAGGAACTATAGAAGAAATAGGGCTTAGGAGCACTAGCTTAAGAGATTGGGATTTAAGAAGAGTAACCATCCCAAATGGAAATATTATTAGTATTAGAAATTATAGCAGAAAAAATATGCGAGTAGTTGTAAGTGTTAGAGTTCCATATCAAGAAGATCCTTTGGAAGTTATTAAGTCTTTAGAAGAGGTATGTGATATATTAAATGAAAGACATAAAGAATTTTTACATACAAAAAAGGGTAAGGAAAATGCTGGGTCATTTAGTGTATATGGAGTTACAGATATTGAGGAAAAGTCTGTAGGAGCTAAGTACACTATAACTGGAATTGTTCAATCTCATAAGTACTTTACAGTACTTAAAGACACAAAGTTGCAGATACTCATAACATTTAGAAATAATGGAATAAATATAGCTTACCCTACTCATATAAATATAGTAAAGCAAAATATGTGTGATTAAGATTAAGGACTATTTAAATAGTCCTTTTTATTTTAGGTTAAAATATAGTCGTAATAATGGACTAACCTCTACAAATATAAATATAAAAATACCTAACTATAAAGGAGGGGGAGGAAAATATCACCTACTGAAATTTTAACTAGATTATTAATAGCGCTTATTATAGGAGGACTAACTGGACTTGAGAGAGAAAAGTCATATCAATTTGCAGGGTTTAGAACTCATATTTTGGTTTCAATAGGATCATGTATAACATCTATAACATCTGTAATATTATTTATGGAATATAGTTCAAAAACAAATTTAGATCCATCAAGATTAACAGCTCAAGTATTATCAGGTATAGGTTTTTTAGGAACGGGAGCTATACTTAAAAATTCAAGCGGAATAAGAGGTCTTACTACGGCAGCAGGAATATGGGCAACAGCATGTATAGGAATTGCTATAGGGTATGGGCAATATATATTAGGAATATCAGCATGGCTATTTGTAATGGTTACACTATATATATTAAAAAATATAGATAAGGTAGTTTTTAGAAAAAAACAAAACATATTAACTATAAAGGTAGATAATGTAAATATTATTTCCACAATATATAATAAACTTGAAAAGTCTCAAATAAATGTTAGTAATATTGATGTAATTAGTGGAGAAAATGATTATATAATAAACTTTTTCATTGTTTATGATAGACGAATTATGGTAGAAAAGATAATATTAGAATTAAATGACTTAAAAAATATAATAAGTGTAGATTATTTACATTAAAATATATAAAATAAGATATAGCTATAATTAAAATCGAGGTGTATGAATTGAAGACAAACATAAGAGTAATAATTGAAGGGTCAACTGATTTCCCTAAAGAACTACTAGATGAAATGGGAGTAAAAGTTGTAGGAATCAATATAGCATTTGGAGAGGAAAACTATATAGGCGGAGAAGAAATTACTGAAGAAACGTTTTATGAGAAAATGAAGGGGTGTAAAGAATTACCTAAGACATCAAGTCCATCTCCTGAGAGATTCATAGAAATGTTTGACTGTGAAGAAGAGGAAATATTAATTATTACACTTACTTCTAAATTATCTAGTACTTATAGTAGTGCTGTATTAGCTAAAAATATATACTTAGAACATAATCCTGATAGTGAAAAAAGGATAGCTGTTGTAGATTCATTAAGTGGATCTATAGGAGTTGGATTAATGGTTTATAAAGCTAACAAATTAATAGAAGAGGGAAAATGTTTAAAAGAAGTAGTTGAATACTTAGAGGATATAAAAGGAGATATAGCTTTTTATGGTGCGTTAGATACGCTTGAAAACGCTATAAAAGGTGGAAGAGTAAATCCTATTGCTGGAAAATTAATAAATGCACTTAACTTTAAAGTTATAATAGAAATATCAGAAGGATTAGTTAAACCTATAGATAAAGCAAGAGGCGAAGGTAATAGCATGAAAAAGCTATTTGAGAAGGTAAAAAATAATGTTCATGATATAAAAAACAAAACTTTAGTTATAGGACATTCAAACTGTAAAGAAAAAGCTGAAAAAATAGCTAAACATATAGAAGAAAATTATGAACATAAGGACATAATAATATCAAGTATAGGTCCTGTTATGGGAACTTACACATCAGAAGGAGCGATATTAATAGCTGTTCTGTAAAATATTATAAACAAAGGAGTGAAATTATGGGATTAGATAGAGCTTCTATAGAAGAAAAGTTTAAATGGGATATAGACACTATGTATAAAAGTCAAGAAGCTATAGACCAAGATATAAAAAAAGTAGATGAAATTATAGGGGAGCTTAAAAATTATAAAGGAAAACTTGCTGACAGTAAAGAAAACCTTTATAAAGTATTAACTGACTCAGAAAAAGCATCCAGAATACTTCAAAATTTATATGTATATACTCATATGAAACAACATGAAGACACTAGAAAAAATGAAAATCAGGCTAAAGCTACTAAAACTGAGATGTTATCTACCGAATTATCAATGGCAACATCATATATGGTTCCGGAGATAATAGCAATGGATGAATCAAAATTACAAGAATATTTAAGTGATGAAAAATTAAGTTTTTACAAAAAACATGTAGATGAGATATTAAGAGATAAACCTCATACACTTACAGAAAAAGAAGAAGAAATACTAGCAGCAGCTTCAGATCTAAGTGGAATAGCTGAAAATGTATATGAAATGTTTTCTTTTGCAGATTTAAAATTCCCTGAAATAAAAGATGAAAAGGGAGAAACTGTACAAATTACTCATGGAAATTACTCTGCATTTTTAAAGAGTAAAGATAAAAGAGTTAGAAAGGATGCATTTGATGCAGTATATTCAACTTACGATGAATATAAAAATACATTTGCATCAACTTTATATGGTGGAATAAAAAGTGAAATTTTCTATGCAAAAATGAGAAACTTTAAATCTGCGATAGAAGGTTCATTATTCCAAGATGATATAAGTGTAGATGTATACAATAACTTAATTGATGCAGTTGATGAGAGTTTAGATACATTAAATAAATATGTAGATTTAAGAAAAAAATATTTAGGTATAGACGACATGCATATGTATGATTTATATGTGCCTATAACATCAAACTTTGATATGAAGGTAACTTATGAAGAAGCACAAGAAATAATATTAAAAGCATTAAAACCACTAGGTGAAGAGTATTTAAGTGTTGTTAAAAAAGCTTTTGATGAAAGATGGATAGACGTTTATGAAAATGAAGGTAAACAAGGTGGAGCTTATTCGTGGGGAAGCTATGATTCATCTCCATACATATTAATGAGCTATAAAGATGATTTAAACTCATTGTTTACATTGATTCATGAACTTGGACATTCTATGCATAGTTATTACTCAAGAAGTAATCAAGAATATTTATATTCATCATATAAAATATTTGTAGCAGAAGTTGCATCAACTTTAAATGAATTATTACTTGTAAATTATTTATTAGAAAATTCAAAATCAAAAGAGGAAAGAATTTATCTTTTAAATTATTATTTAGAACAATTCAGAACTACGGTATATAGACAAACTATGTTTGCTGAATTTGAAAAGATAACTCATGAAAAAGTAGAAAATAAAGAACCTTTAACTGCTAAAGAATTTACAGAAATATATTATGATTTAAATAAAAAATATTATGGAAAATCTTGTATAGTAGATGAACCGATAGGATTAGAGTGGGCTAGAATACCTCATTTTTATTCGAATTTTTATGTATACAAATATGCAACAGGATTTTCAGCAGCTAGTGCTTTAAGTGAAAAAATCTTAAAAGAAGGCGATGTAGCTGTTAAAAAGTATATAGAATTCTTAAAAAGTGGAGGATCAGAATATCCACTTAACCAACTTAGATCTGCGGGAGTAGACATGGAGAAAAAAGAATCTATAGAGAATGCTTTAAATGTATTTAAAAATTTAGTAAATGAATTAGAGAGAGAATGTTAATAAACATTCTCTTTTTTTTGTAAAAATACTTAATTTAGTTTTGAAAGTGTCATTTTTACGACGAGTTAACATACTTTACTTTCAGTTAACAAAACTCTAATTTAAACTTAACATTTAAACTTTATTATTGAATTGTAGAGAAAAACTTAAAAAGAACAAAGCATAGTAAAGTTGACAAACTAAAATTATAAATTAGAAATCATAATAGTTATAAAAAATGGAGGTATTTATGTTAGCTAATGAGCAACTGATTAAAACTAAAAACAACAACACAAAGTATACAATAGAAAAAATAGCAAAAAATGTATTTATGATAAGTGCTTTAATTGCAGTAATTAGCTTATTACTTATCATAGGTTTTGTTTTTTATAAAGGACTTACACCATTTATATCAAAGGGATACTCATTTATAGACTTTTTAACAGGTACTTCATGGGTTCCAAGCGCAGATCAATATGGAATTTTACCTATGATAGTAGCATCAATTTTATCAACAATAGGTGCGCTTTTAATAGGAGCTCCGATTGGAATTCTTACGGCAGTATTTATCGCAGAAGTAGCTCCTAAAAAAATAGCAAACATAATAAGTTCTGGAGTTGACTTATTAGCAGGAATACCATCTGTACTTTATGGATTGTTTGGATTAGCAGTTATTGTTCCGACTATTCAAGATGTATTTAATTTACCAAAGGGACAAAGTTTATTTGCTGTAATAATAGTTCTTTCTATAATGATGTTACCTACAATAATAGCTGTTTCGAAAACTGCTATAAAAGCTGTACCAAATGCTTACAGAGAAGGTTCTTTAGCTTTAGGAGCATCAAAAATTGAAACAATATTTAAAGTAGTTTTACCAGCTGCAAAATCAGGCATTTTAGCGGCTGTAGTATTAGGGACTGGAAGAGCTTTAGGTGAAACTATGGCAGTAATACTAGTTGCAGGTAACTCACCGGTTTTACCTAACTCACTTATGGACAGTGTTAGGCCATTGACAACTAATATTGCATTAGAAATGGGATATGCATTTGGGACACATCAAGAGATGTTATTTGCGACAGGAGTTGTACTATTTATATTTATATTAGTACTAAACTTAGTATTAAGTAAACTTTCTAATAAGGCAGGCAATTAATATGAGAAAATTAAGAGAAAAATTTTTAAAAGCAGCAGTTTGGTTATCAGCTATATTTACAATAGGAATGCTGTTGGTAATAGTTGGGTTTATATTTATAAAAGGTATTGGGGGAATAAACCTAAACTTTTTAACTAGTGATTATTCAGCAAGTGGTGATGGTGGAATACTGCCAATGATCGTCACAACTTTATATACAGTATTTTTGGCCATAATAGTTGCTACACCAATAGGTGTTTTAGCAGCGGTATATCTGCAAGAATATGCTAAAAAAGGAACAATAGTTAATATTGTAAGATTTGCAACAGAGAGTTTAGCAGGTATACCATCTATAGTTTATGGACTATTTGGAGGTATATTCTTTGTTATAACACTTAAAATGGGATATTCAATTATTGCAGGTTCATTAACAGTATCTATAATAATTTTACCTGTAATAATACGTACAACAGAAGAAGCATTAAAGACAGTTCCGCAAGGATATAGAGAAGCATCTTTAGCTATGGGAGCTACAAAATTTCAAACACTATACAAAGTAATAGTACCAAGTGCATTACCAGGAATTTTATCAGGAATAATACTATCGATAGGGCGTGTAGTTGGGGAGTCAGCGGCTATATTATTAACAGCTGGGACAGTAGCACAAATGCCAACTAGTATATTTGACAGTGCTAGAACACTTACAGTTCAATCTTATTTAGTTGCCAAAGAAACTGGGAATATACAACAAGCAGCTAGCGTAGGTTTAGTTTTAATAATTATTGTATTATGTTTAAATACTTTAGCTAAATTTATAGTTAAAAAGTTTAGTAAGGAGAGCTATTAAGATGGAAAATATAAAAATAAATGTAAAAAACTTAGAACTTTTTTATGGAGATAACAAAGCTTTAAAAGGAATAGACATGCAGATAAAAGAAAATAAAGTAACTGCATTGATAGGGCCTTCAGGATGCGGGAAATCAACTTTTTTAAGAACTTTAAATAGAATGAATGACTTAATTGAAAATGTTAAAATAAAAGGAGAAATATCTGTAGACGGAGAAGATATATATAAATCTGACGATGTTATAAAGCTACGTACGAAAGTAGGGATGGTATTTCAAAAGCCTAATCCATTTCCAATGAGTATATATGATAATGTTGCTTATGGGCCTAGAATACATGGAATAAAAGATAAAGCTACATTAGACAAGATTGTTGAGGAAAGTTTAAGAGGAGCTGCTATTTGGGATGAAGTTAAGGATAGATTAAATAAATCAGCTTTAGGATTATCAGGAGGGCAGCAACAACGTATCTGTATAGCTAGAACAATAGCTATGAAGCCAGAAGTAATATTAATGGATGAGCCAACTTCAGCTCTAGATCCCATATCAACATCTAAAGTGGAAGAATTAATAGACGAGTTAAAAGATAAATATACTATAGTGATAGTAACTCATAATATGCAACAAGCAGCCCGTGTATCGGATGAAACTGCATTTTTCCTATCAGGAGAAGTTGTAGAGTTTGACGAAACAAAAACTATATTTACTAGTCCAAGAGATAAACGTACAGAAGACTATATAACAGGAAGATTTGGATAAAATAAATATAAAATAATCAATAAAAAGGAGTCTTAAAATGGTCAACAATAACTTAGAGTTAAATATAAATACCCTTATAAATTACACGCTAAAAATGTTTGATAAAAGTCAAGAAATCCTAGAAGATTCAGTAAACAGCATGATAACAAAAGATGTTAAAAAAGCAAAAGGAATTTCAGAAAAAGATGATGAAATAGATACTTTAAGAGATTATATAAGGGATAGAAGTATTGAGCTTATGGCATTAAAACAACCTATGGCAAAAGATTTAAGATTTATATATGCATTAGAAAGTATATGTTTAGAGTTAGAGCGTATAGGAGATTATTCTGTAAATATATCAGTTGAAGTCATAAAAATAGGAAAAGAAGAATATATAAAAGAATTAATAGATATACCTAAAATGAAAGACATATGTATTGATATGATAAAAGATGCAAAGAGAGCTTTAGAGCAAAGAGATGAAGAGCTTGCATACAATACAGCTTTAAAAGATGACTTAGTAGATAAGTTATATGATGTTATATATGAACACACTCTTAAAGTTATGCATGAAAAAGAAGTAAATATAGATCAAGGAGTAACGATGCTATTTGTTGCTAGATACTTAGAAAGAATTGGAGACCATATTACCAATATATGTGAAAAGATTATATATGCATTAAGAGGCGATATGATTGAAATAGGATAAAACTACATGAATGTAGTTTTATTTTTTTTGTGCTAATATTTTATTGAGTACAAACATATCTATTAAAGTACAGTGTTTAATTATAAAATTTAGCTATATTGATTGAAATAATTGTCAATAATAACTAATAGTATTTATTAAAATATAAAAAACAAAGGGGAAGTGGGGATGAAAAGAAAAATAAAACCTATTTTTTTAAGTGTATCTGCAGTTGTATTACTTTTGTTTTTATTATTTGTCACGTTTGATAAAATAATTGCTACATCAAATGAACAAAATAATATAGATATAAAATTGCTAGAAAGTGATACGATGACATTAACTGACCTCATGATGAAAGCAAGTAGTGTAAATAATAGAGGACCGAAGCCAAAACCTGAGAAGGTTGCTTATATAACAATTGATGATGGACCATCTAAATATACTGATGGAATATTATCTATACTAGATAGCAACAATGTTAAAGCTACGTTCTTTATGATAGAAGGTAATATGAAACAACATCCAGAGCAATTAAAAAGAATCGCTCAAGAGGGCCACTCTATGGGATTTCACAGTGTAAGTCACGACATATCTGTACTATATAAAACTCCTGAAAATACTGTTAATGAATTTAATAAGTGCCAAGACACATTAAATAAAGTTGCTAAAGTAAACTCAAACTTAATAAGACTGCCTTATGGGAGTAAACCTTATGCACCAGAAGAATCATACAATGCATTAGTTGATGATGGGTTTAAAATTTGGGATTGGAACTTGGACACAGAAGATTGGAAGGCAACTCCGCAAGCTATAGTAAATAATGTAAATAAATATTTAAGTCAACATAGTGAAGTTGTACTTTTAATGCATGAAAAGGAACAAAGTGTTAAGGCTCTTCAAGGAATAATAAATCAATTAAAAGAAAAAGGATATACAATAATGCCAATAGAAGAAAGTGATATGCCAAAAAACTTTTGGGAACAAAATTTACGTAACTGAATATAATATTTATAAATATTGACAATAATAATGATGATTATATATAATTAAAAGATAAACAGAATATTTAAAAACTGAGAAAAAGAGGAGTATGCAAACTCAACTTACAGAGAGGAAAGTTCACCGGCTGAAAGACTTTCTAAGAAATGAATTGCAGAAGGTAGCTTTGGAGTTTCTAAGCTGAAAATAACAGTAAGCTTAGACGGTGAGAATCGTTAAATTTATTAAGTGTTATGTAGAGTTTGATTAAAAACTTTATATAAAATTAAGGTGGTAACGCGAGCTTTTCGTCCTTAAATAGGATGAAGGGCTCTTTTTTATGTATAAAAATAAAAAATAGGAGGAATTTACATGGAAAATACAAACTTACCAAAAACGTATAATCCAAAAGACTTTGAATCAAGATTATATTCAAAGTGGGTAGAAGAAGGTTTATTTAAATCTAAGCCAAACCCAAATAAAAAGCCATTTACTATAATGCTTCCCCCACCAAATATAACGGGGCAATTACACATGGGGCATGCTCTTGACCATACATTACAAGATATACTTATAAGATGGAAGAGAATGGACGGTTATGAAGCTTTATGGCAACCAGGAACAGACCATGCATCTATAGCAACAGAAGTTAAAGTTGTTGAAAGAATAAAAGAACAAGAAGGAAAGACTAAGTACGAAATAGGAAGAGAAGAGTTCTTAAAAAGAGCTATGGACTGGAGAAATGAATTTGGTAGAAAAATAGTAGACCAAATGAAACAATTAGGAGATTCATGTGATTGGGAAAGAGAAAGATTTACAATGGACCAAGGTTGTAATGAAGCAGTTACAGAATTCTTTGTGAAGTTATATGAAAAAGGTCAAATTTACAAAGGAAACAGAATAATCAACTGGTGTCCAGATTGTAAAACTACATTATCTGATGCAGAAGTTGAGCATGAAGAACATGATGGAAAGTTCTATCATATAAAATACCCAATAGCAGGTAGTGATGAATTTTTAGAAATAGCTACAACTAGACCAGAAACAATGCTTGGAGATAGTGGTATAGCTGTAAACCCAGAAGATGAAAGATACGCTCATTTAGTAGGAAAGCATGCTATACTTCCACTAGTAGGAAGAGAACTTATTATAGTTGCAGATGATTACGTTGATTTAGATTTTGGTACAGGTGCAGTTAAAATGACTCCAGCGCATGACCCTAATGACTTTGAAGTAGGGCAAAGACATAATCTTGAAAAAATAAATGTAATGAACGAAGATGGAACTATGAATAAATTAGCTGGTAAGTACGAAGGTATGGACAGATATGAGTGCAGAAAGCAACTTATAGCTGACTTAGAAGAAGCTGGATACTTAATAGCTATAAAAGATCATAATCACAATGTAGGATCTTGTTACAGATGTAAAACTGTAGTTGAGCCAAGATTATCAGATCAATGGTTCGTTAAAATGGATGAATTAGCAAAACCTGCTATAGATATATTAAAGAAAAAAGATTTAGAATTTGTTCCAGACAAATTTGATAAAACTTACTTACAATGGTTAGAAAATATAAGAGACTGGTGTATATCAAGACAGCTATGGTGGGGACACCAAATACCAGCATACTACTGTCAAGAATGTGGTGAGGTAGTAGTTGCTAAAGAAATGCCAAAACAATGTAAATGTGGACATACTCACTTCAAGCAAGATGAAGATGTATTAGATACATGGTTCTCATCTGCATTATGGCCTTTCTCAACATTAGGATGGCCTAACAAAACAGAAGAGTTAAACTACTACTATCCAACAAGTGTACTTGTAACTGGATACGATATAATATTCTTCTGGGTTGTAAGAATGGCATTTGCAGGAATGTTCTGTATGGGAGAAACTCCATTTGAACATGTATTAATACATGGACTTGTAAGAGACTCAGAAGGTAGAAAAATGAGTAAATCTCTAGGAAATGGAATAGATCCATTAGAAGTAATAGACATGTACGGAGCTGATGCTTTAAGATTCATGTTAGCTACAGGAAACTCTCCAGGAAATGATATGAGATTCTATATGGAAAGAGTTGAAGCATCTAGAAACTTTGCTAATAAGTTATGGAATGCATCTAGATTCGTATTTATGAACATAGATGAAGAAATAATGAATGGTGTTACTAGAGAATCAGTAGAAAAAAATATGACTTTAGCTGATAAATGGATAATATCAAGAGCTAATAATGTTGTTAAAGAAGTTACTGATAACATGGATAAGTTTGACTTAGGAATAGCAGCTCAAAAGATATATGACTTTGCTTGGTCAGAGTACTGTGACTGGTATATAGAAATAGTTAAGCCGAGATTATACTCAGATGATAAAGAAGCTAAGCAAACAGCATTATATACATTAACATATGTATTAGAAAAAATATTAAAACTTCTTCACCCATACATGCCATTTATAACTGAAGAAATATATACTCACCTTCCAACTGTAGAAGGAAGTATAGTTGTAGCTCAGTTCCCTCATTACGATGAAGCTGACAATATGGCTAAAGAAGAAGAAATGATGAACTTAACAATGGATGGTATAAGAAACATAAGAAATGTAAGAGCTGAAATGAACGTACCACCATCAAAGAAAGCTAAAGTAATAATAGTTCCAACAGCTGATAAGAAAGAAGCTATGGAAGCTGGACTTGATTACTTTGTAACATTAGCATCTGCATCTACAGTTGAAATAGTTGAAAATGAAACTAATATACCAGAAGACGCTGTAAGTGTTGTTATAGATGGTGTGAAAATATTTATACCTCTTGATGAATTAGTTGACTTCACTAAAGAACTAGATAGATTAAACAAGGAAAAAGCTAAATTAGAAGGTGAAATAAAGAGAGTAAACGGAAAACTTTCTAATCAAGGATTCTTGGCTAAAGCTCCAGAAAGCTTAGTTAATGAAGAGAAAGCTAAAAAAGAAAAATTTGAAGAAATGATGAAATCAGTTATTGAAAGAATAGAAAATATAGAAGCTAAAATGAAGTAGTAAAAATAGTAGAGACCCTGTTTAAGTTTTGCTCCACAAAGCTGAAAAGATGCTTTGAAATGTCGCTAAAACTTAAACAGGGTCTCTTTATGGTAGGAATGAAAATGAAAGTTTTGCTCCACAAAGCGGTAAAGACGCTTTGAAATGTAGCTAAAACTTATATTTTAACTTACCTAAATATAAGTTAAAATATAAGTTGGCAATTTTATTTTTGAAAATTTTCAGACTGGAAATTTACATAGAATTTTTAAGTTATTAACAAGAGGATTAATTGAGTATTTTGCCGAAATTAAATAACATTAGAAATAATTTACACTTAAGTATACAATGGAGGAACAATATGAATTATAATGAGGCTTTACAGTTTATACACGAAAGTCATAAGTTTGGTATGAGACTAGGATTAGATAATATAAAAAAATTATTAGAACTATTAGGGAACCCGCAAAATAATTTAAAAATAATACACGTTGCAGGTACTAATGGTAAAGGATCGACATGTTCTTTCATATCATCTATTTTAAAAGAAAGTGGATATAAAGTAGGATTATATACTTCTCCATTTTTAGAGACATTTACAGAAAGAATAAGAGTAAATGGAGAAAATATACGTGAAGAAGAAGTTGGGGAAATAGTATCTTTAATAAAAGAAAAAATAGAAATAATGGTTAGTGAAGGATATTCTTATCCTACTGAATTTGAAATAGTTACAGCTATGGCATTTTATTATTACAACCAAGAAAAAGTTGACTTTGTTGCTCTAGAAGTTGGTCTTGGAGGTAGATACGATGCAACTAATGTTATCGATAAACCTGTAGTAAGTGCGATAACTTCAATAAGTTTAGATCATACAAGTATACTTGGAGATACATTAGGAAAAATAGCTTTTGAAAAAGGCGGAATTATAAAAGAAGATTGCCCTACTATAGTGTATCCACAGCAAGAAGAAGCAAGTGAAGTTATAAAAAATATATGTGATGAAAAGAAATCTAAATATATAGAATGTGATTTTAAAAATATAGAAATAAAATCATCAAATATTAATTCACAAATATATAATTGTAATATAAATGGAAAAGAATTAATAGATTTAGAAATTAAATTAATAGGAGATCATCAGATAAAAAATTCTATTGTAGCTTTAAATGTTATTGAGTATTTAAATGATATTAAAATTACAAATATATCTGAAGAAAATATTAGAAAAGGTCTATTAGAAACTAAGTGGCCAGGAAGAATAGAAAAAATAAGTGAAAATCCAATGTTTATAATAGATGGAGCACATAATGAAGAAGGTGCTAAATCACTTGCAAATTCTATTGATAAATATTTTGAAAATAAAAATAAAATTCTAGTTATAGGAATGCTTGAAGACAAGGATATAGAATCTGTACTAGATTTATTAATACCGAAATTCAATAATGTTATAACTACTACTCCTGATAATCCAAGAGCTATAGATGCTAATAAACTTAAAGAAAAAATAGGAAGATATAATATAGAAGTAACTTGCAAACCAAATATAAAAGAAGCCGTTGACTATGCATTAAAAATATCAAATAAAGATGACGTAATAATAAGTGCAGGGTCTTTATATATGATAGGAAATGTAAGGTCCATAATAGTAAATAAATAAAAAAAGAGTTTGTAATTTGAGTTAAAATACTTAAATTACAAACTCTTTTTTATTTATTTTGATAATTGATCACGTAAAGCTTTTGATAATTGATCAGGGCAAGAAGTAGATTTTCCTCCACAAGTTATACCAGCTAATTTGTCTGCAACTTCATCAGCACGAGTTCCCTCTACAAGATGTTTAAGACCTAATAAGTTACCAGGACATCCTCCAACGAAGTCTACACTTGTAACTATATTATTTTCATCGATATCAAACACCATTTCCTTACAACAAACCCCTGATGGTTTAAATGATACTTTCATTGTAAATACCTCCAAAAACATGATAAGTAAATAATATCAAATAATATAGATGAATATCAACAACTTTTTAATAATCATAATTTCCTAGTTAATAAAAAAAGTAATAAGACGAGCATTTTAAACAATATACTATGATAGTACATTTTATTGCGAGGAGGTTTTGTTTTGAAACTATATACATCTAATTACTTATCACAAAGTTTAAGTATAATAGACTATCAAACTCTTAAATTGGAAAAAGAAATAAATTTAGGGCCAGACATATATCCTCATCATTTTTGCATAGAAAAAGATAAAAACATAATGTATATACCAAGTTCGTTTGATGGAGTTCTTTATGTTTTAGATATTGGAAAAGAGAAAATAATAGATTCTGTATCTATAGGTGGAAATTTAAGTCAAGTTTCACTTTGTAAAAATGAACTTTTTATAGCTAATGAAGATTCTAATAGTATTTATGTATTGAATAAAGATAATCTGGAACCAATAGGTGTTATTAGCGTTGATAACATGCCTCATGGATTTGCATATGATAAAGTAAATAATAAACTGTATGTGCCTTGTATAGATTCTATTTTATGCATAGATATCGAAAAGAAAGTAGTTGAGAGAAAAGTTGATTTAGATTATAAAGCCTGGCATATAAAAATAGATAAATACAAGGATATTATATACACATCTACACTAGATGGTAAGATAATTATTTTAGATAAAAAAAATTTAAATATAATAGATACAATAGGTAACTTTTTAATTCCAGTTGAAATATGTGTAAACTATAAAAAAGAATATATATATATAGCAGATTTGGGATATAAAGCTATAAAAATATTAGATTATAAAACACATAAAGAAATTGGATGTATAAAGGTAAATGGAAATCCTCAAGGGTTAGAACTATCAAATGATAGTGAATTTTTGTTTTTAACTGATACTTTTAATAATAGCGTTAAAATTTACGGGACGGATAAAAATGAGATTATAGATGAAATTAAGGTAGGAAAAGAGCCTACCACTATAGTTTTTGTGTAGGCTATTTTTTGTTTGTAATAAGTAGTTCTATTATTTCAGCATACATATACGATGCATTCTTTTTCCAATTGTCGCATATTAATTTTGCTTGTTTTTCGGAAGATACGTTTAAATTTAAATCTATTAAATTTGATTGATTTTCAATAACTCGTAGATTTACTATATATTCATTATCGCTTTGCTTTACAAAGCTTGACTTTACTTGAGTATCTGCTAATAAGTTTTCTTTATTTAATTTTATATACTCATCTAGCTTCTCTGTAATTTGAGAAGGAATTCTAGATAAGAAGTAGTTTAGAGTCTCAATACCTTTTTGTGTTAAAGTGTAATACTCTCTATTTGAATCTTCATATATTTTTAAGAATTTAGCATCCATAAGTTGTGAAAGAAATTGCTGTAATGAGAAATAATTCATTACTTCAGTCTCAAGAATAACTTGTGTTATTTGAGAATTTGTTAAATCCATATTAGCTTTTTCTAAAACATATAAGATCAATAACTTATGGTAAGCTAATTCTTCAGATGAGTTTTCAAACATAATATCATCCTCCGTATAATGTTTCTATATAACTACTATATTAAACTAAAACGCCTATTATATTTAAACTTAGTC
>NZ_LBBT01000246.1 GCF_001006285.1 Paraclostridium benzoelyticum | reverse complement strand
AGGAGTCTGGACCGTGTCTCAGTTCCAGTGTGGCCGATCACCCTCTCAGGTCGGCTACTGATCGTTGCCTTGGTAAGCCATTACCTTACCAACTAGCTAATCAGACGCGGGTCCATCCTGTACCGCCGGAGCTTTGATACAAAAGCCATGCGACTTTCGTATGTTATCCCGTATTAGTATACCTTTCGGTATGTTATCCGTGTGTACAGGGCAGGTTACCCACGCGTTACTCACCCGTCCGCCGCTCTCTCCGAAGAGATCGCTCGACTTGCATGTGTTAGGCACGCCGCCAGCGTTCATCCTGAGCCAGGATCAAACTCTCAAATATAATTTAAAAAGTTGTCCATCGCTCAGCTAATCATTATCTGAATATCTGGCTTGGTTGTTTGTGTTTAATTCTTTTAAAAAAGAATTTATATAATTAACCTACTGTTTAATTTTCAAAGTTCTTAAATGTGTTTAATTATATTTCTTAGATGGTACCGGTAACAGGAGTCGAACCTGTGACCTTTCGGGTATGAACCGAACGCTCTAGCCAACTAAGCTATACCGCCACAGTTATATAAATGGTGCCCAGAGGCGGAATCGAACCACCGACACGGGGATTTTCAGTCCCCTGCTCTACCGACTGAGCTATCTGGGCATTTCTGGTGGGCCTAGCTGGACTCGAACCAGCGACCTCACGCTTATCAGGCGTGCGCTCTAACCACCTGAGCTATAGGCCCCCAATTGGTCGAGGTGGAGGGACTCGAACCCCCGGCCCCATGGTCCCAAACCACGTGCGCTACCAAACTGCGCTACACCTCGATATAATCTTATTTATATAATTGTTTTAGTGGCAGGGGTGGAGGGACTCGAACCCCCGGCGCACGGTTTTGGAGACCGACGCTCTACCAACTGAGCTACACCCCTATGCATTTTTTGGTGGACCTTCAGGGACTCGAACCCCGGACCTACCGGTTATGAGCCGGGCGCTCTAACCAACTGAGCTAAAGGTCCACATTATTGGTCGAGGTGGAGGGACTCGAACCCCCGGCCCCATGGTCCCAAACCACGTGCGCTACCAAACTGCGCTACACCTCGTCAATTATTGGCGGAGAAGGAGGGATTCGAACCCTCGCACCGGTTAACCCAGCCTAATCCCTTAGCAGGGGATCCTCTTGAGCCACTTGAGTACTTCTCCATATTAATTTGGCGGAGAGGGTGGGATTCGAACCCACGGCCCCTTTCGGAGTCACTGGTTTTCAAGACCAGCTCCTTAAACCACTCGGACACCTCTCCATTGGTGATCCATCCGCGACTCGAACGCGGGACACCCTGATTAAAAGTCAGGTGCTCTACCGACTGAGCTAATGGATCATTTTATTTACTTGGCAGGGGATGCAGGACTCGAACCTACGCATGTAGCAGTCAAAGTGCTATGCCTTACCGACTTGGCGAATCCCCTATAAATGTGGTGAGCGCACAGGGATTCGAACCCCGGACACACGCCTTAGAAGGGCGTTGCTCTATCCAGCTGAGCTATGCACCCACATTGTATGTTGTTTTGGAGCGGGTGAAGGGGATCGAACCCTCACAGCCGGCTTGGAAGGCCGGAACTCTACCATTGAGCTACACCCGCGCAAATTATTAAGTTGGTGGAGGATGGTGGATTCGAACCACCGAAGTCAGTGACAACAGATTTACAGTCTGCCCCCTTTGGCCGCTCGGGAAATCCTCCACGTTGGAGCTAGTGATAGGAATCGAACCTACAACCTGCTGATTACAAGTCAGCTGCTCTACCGTTGAGCCACACTAGCATATTGGCGGGAATAACAGGACTCGAACCTGTGACCCATTGATTAACAGTCAATTGCTCTACCAACTGAGCCATATTCCCGCGTATTTAATTATTTTGGCGACCTGGAAGGGACTCGAACCCTCGACCTCCAGCGTGACAGGCTGGCATTCTAACCAGCTGAACTACCAGGCCGCAATTGGTGGGACTAACAGGGCTCGAACCTGTGACCCCCTGCTTGTAAGGCAGGTGCTCTCCCAGCTGAGCTATAGTCCCATGTTTATTCTGGAGCGGGTGAAGGGGATCGAACCCTCACAGCCGGCTTGGAAGGCCGGAACTCTACCATTGAGCTACACCCGCATATTTAATTGGTGACCCATAGGGGAATCGAACCCCTGTTACCGCCGTGAAAGGGCGGTGTCTTGACCGCTTGACCAATGGGCCTTATAAAATTTTAATGGTTGCGGAGGCAAGACTCGAACTTGCGACCTTCGGGTTATGAGCCCGACGAGCTGCCAACTGCTCCACCCCGCGATGTTTTATTAAAATGGTGCCGAAGACCGGAATCGAACCGGTACGAGAGGTAAGTCCCGCAGGATTTTAAGTCCTGTGCGTCTGCCAGTTCCGCCACTTCGGCACATCACCTAGCTACGTCCTACTCTCCCAGGCAGCTTCCCACCAAGTACCATCGGCGCTAAAGAGCTTAACTTCTGTGTTCGGAATGGGAACAGGTGTATCCTCTTTGCTATAATAACTAGATTATGTAAGTTCATTTT
>NZ_LBBT01000245.1 GCF_001006285.1 Paraclostridium benzoelyticum | reverse complement strand
ATAAAAAATGTATCAAAAAAATTTAATGCAATAGTTAACTAATATATGTGAATAATACTAATTTAAAAAAATAATGAAAATTAATAAAATACATACGTTTAGATTTTGAAAAGATTATGAATAGAAAAAATTAATTGTCAAAAGATTGGGAAAAAAGAAGAGAAATATACGAAGAAAACGATTTACAATAGCGTATTGACAATAAATTATAACAATATATAATAGAAACCGTAATCATACAAATTTTGGGAGGTAAAAGATCAATGTCTGATCAAAATAGAAATTTAACGTGGCAAAATATTGCCTTAATGGGATTTGTTATGGTATGGGGATTTGGAAATGTTGTTAATAACTTTGCAAATCAAGGCCTTACTGTAGTATTCTCGTGGATATTCATGATAGCTTTATACTTTGTACCATATACATTAATGGTGGGGGAACTAGGGTCTGCATTCAAGGATTCTCAAGGTGGAGTTTCAGCTTGGATAAGTTCAACTACAACACCAATGCTTGCATTTATGGCAGGATGGACATATTGGGTTGTTCATGTACCTTATTTAGCACAAAAACCACAATCATTATTGATAGCGCTTTCTTGGGCAATTAGTCCATCAGGAGAACTTGCTACAACATTAAAGGAATTAAATCCTTTAATATTACAAGGAATGGTACTTGTTGTATTTTTAGTATTTTTATATATTTCAACAAAGGGAGTAAAGGTATTAAAGGTTATAGGTAATGTAGCAGGTATGTCAATGTTTGTTATGTCTTTATTATACATAGTATTAGGGTTAGCAGCTCCAGCTATAACTGGGCATGTTGCAACACCTAATATAACACCTAAGTCATTTGTACCTAAATTTGACTTTGCATACTTAACAACTTTATCGATGCTAGTATTTGCTGTTGGAGGATGTGAAAAGATAGCTCCATACGTAAACAACACTAAAAACCCATCTAAAAATTTCCCTAAAGGAATGTTAATTTTAGCTGGAATGGTTGCTGTATGTGCACTTTTAGGATCAATAGCTATGGGTATGATGTTCAATGCTAATGCTATACCAGAAGACTTAATGATGAATGGTCAATACTATGCATTCCAATTATTAGGAGAGCATTATGGATTAGGTAGTTTATTTGTTATAGTTTATGCATTAGCAAATACTGCAGCACAATTATCAGCGTTAGTATTCTCAATAGATGCTCCACTTAGAGTATTATTAGGAGAAGCTGATTCTAGATTTATACCTAAGAAATTATCTAAAACAAATAAGAATGGTGTTTTAGTTAATGGATATATAATGACAGCTATATTAGTATCTGTATTAATAGTAATTCCAGCATTAGGAATAGGTAACACTAATGAGTTATTTAACTGGTTATTAAAATTAAACTCAGTTGTAATGCCAATGAGATACTTATGGGTATTCTTAGCTTACATGGGTCTTAAGAAGATGAGTAGTAAATTTAAAACTGAATACAAGTTTATAAAGAGTGATAAATTAGGATTCTTAGTTGGAGCTTGGTGTTTTGGATTTACAGCATTTGCTTGTATAATGGGTATGTTCCCAACAGATGTTCCTGCATTTAGTAAAGAATGGATATTTAGAGTTTCTTTAAATGTTATAACACCTATAGTATTAATGGGAATAGGATTACTATTACCTGTTATAGCTAAGATAACTAATGAAAGTGAAAATGCATCTAACTAATAAACTTAGTTAATAAGATAGAGAGAAAAATGAGTGAAGGAAACTTCACTCATTTTTTACGCTTAAAGAAACTATGTTTCACTAATATTTGAGCATAAAATCTAGAGTATAGTTAATAAAATATGTTTTTTCTATTCCTAAAAATAATTTATGGCAATATTTGAGCATATGTAGTTTTTACAAATTTAAAATAAAAAAATGAAAATAAATTATTCATAAATTAAAAAATTTATA
>NZ_LBBT01000244.1 GCF_001006285.1 Paraclostridium benzoelyticum | reverse complement strand
TGGATATATATTGTATAATGATATATTATGGTAAAATATGTATAATATAATACAAAAGGTAGGTAGGGAATTGTTTATGAATAAAATTAAATTTTCAATAAAAAAAATAAAAGATATCCCAACTGATCCTAAGATAATGTATGCTAAAGCTAGCCTTTACATTAAATTAGGGAAGATTGATGATGCTATAGAGCTATTAACTCAAGCTTCAATAAATCACTATGACAAGGCTCAATATACGTTAGCCAAGTTATATCAGTCTGAGGGTAATATAGAAGAATGTGAAAAATGGCTTAAACTGGCATTTAAAAGTGGAGTTGAAGAAGCTGCTTATGATTTGGGAAGTATCTATTATAGTTTAGAAGCATATGAATATTCTATATATTGGTATGAAAAGATAGCATTGCTGGGGCATTTGAAGGCTCAAAATAACTTAGGGGTAATTTATTTTAAGTTAAGAGACTACGAAAATTCTATAAGATGGTTAAAAGAAGCTAGTGAGGGTAAACTCTCTGATGCTCTTTTCAATCTAGGTATTTTATATAGATATGCAAATGATGTTCAAAATGCAATAGATTGCTTTAAAAGAGGTTCTATTTTAGGAAATAATCATGCAAAATATAATTTAGCTATGATATATCAAGAAAATGGGGACTTTAAAGATGCTATTTCAAACTATAAACAATTGTCTAAATTGGGATACGAAAAAGCTTGCTATAATTTAGCTCTTTTGTTTGAATCAGATCAAAATTATGAAGAAGCTAAAATTTATTACAAAAAAGCTGCTGAAAAAGGTAATGAAAAATGCAGTTTTAGGTTAGCTTACATATATGATGAGCAAGAAAACTATGAAGAAGCTAAGTTTTACTATAAAGTTGCTTATGATAAAAGCAATATATTATCTAGTTATAAACTAGGCAATATTTATAATAAAGAAAATGATTTAAACACAGCTAAAATGTATTATAAAGAAGCTTCTGACAAAGACATAATACAAGCTACTAATAATTTAGCTGGACTTTTATTTGAAGAGAAATTATATGAAGAAGCTATTCCTCTGTATAAAAAATGTATAGATTATGGATTTAGAGAATCTATAGAAAATCTAGGAGATCTTTATAAACAAATAGATGATACAGATTCTGCAATTGACTATTACAAACAGATAGAAGATTTAACATCTGTTCAAGTTAAACTTGGTAATATATATGAACAATTGAAAAACTTTGATTTAGCAATTAAGTATTATCTAAAAGCAGCTGAAAATAATGACCTGGAATCAATTTATAGATTAGGTATTATTTATGAAGAATTAGATGATTATGATAAAGCGATAAGTTTTTATGAAAAAGCTATTGAAAAAGATCACTTGAATTCTAGGATTCATTTAGGGAAAATTTTATTTGAGAAAGAAGAATATGAGCTTTCTAAAAAATTATTTGAAGTTCCCGCAAATGAGGATAATGGATACTCACAACATATGTTAGGTATAATATATAGCATTTATTATAAAGATTATGTAAGTGCTAAGTATTGGTATGAAAAAACAAGAGAAAAAGGGTGTATAGAATCTATATTTAATTTAGGTCAATTGAGTCTAAAATTAAATGAAGATAGTGAAGCTGAAAAATATTTTAAAGAAGGAAGCAAGTTAGGCAATAAGAAATGTGAATATATGCTAGCTAGCCTATATTATAAAAAGAGCTTTGAAGCTTATGAAAGTTTAGCAAACGAAAATTATGATAATAGTGAAGAAGTGTTTAAAAAACTTCCAAAGTTAATTTTGAATTTTGACCAAATACTCATATCGCCTTTTGAAACTATTAAACCTAATGAAGAAGAAGATATGTATGTGCCTAAGTATTTATTATATACAGATGAAAAAATAGATAATTTATATGAAAATGAGTTAACTCATATGATTGTAGATGGAAATTTAGAGTTTAATATAGAAAATATAACTAAATAATACAGAAATGGATAAAAAAGCATACAAGAACAAATGTTCGAAGGGCTAGTTTTATCCATTTTTTATGTTAAAATACATATTTTTTATAATTTACTTAAAAAAGTCAATAAAATTTGATAAAAATCCTGTATGCTCGTTGAATATGTTAATACCTATACATATTAATATAATACCACCTATAATTTCGGCATAATTTTTTAATATTGGACCTATTTGTTTTCCTATCAAAACACCTATAAAACACACTATAAAAGTTATTATAGCTATAGCGCTTACAACTGGGACTATAGATATATTTAAAAATGCAAAACTAACACCAACGGCAAGTGCATCTATGCTAGTAGCAACAGATAATACTATTAAATCTTTTATTTTTATATCGTTATCACTAAAGTTATTTTGAGTATTATCTTGAGCTATATCTAAAGCAACTTCATCCTCATCTTCACCTTCAATAGATTCATATATCATTTTTATTCCTAAGAATGATAGTAATATTAATGCAATCCAATGATCAAAAGCCTTTATGTATCCTTCAAAGCTAATTCCTAGGGCCCATCCAATTAGAGGCATTCCTCCTTGAAATAAACCAAAGAAAAAAGCTATTTTAAAAGCTAATTTTGTTGTTATATTTTTAATTGTCATTCCTTTAGTTATAGATACAGCAAATGCATCCATAGATAAAGCAATTGACGTTAATAAAATTGATATTAAACTCATAATCATTATTCCTCCTTAACTTTTTATAATATGCACAAAAAAAACGAGACTTATACACGAAAAAATCGTGTATGAGTCTCGCTATTTAAGATTAGACCAGACTTTATAGTCATTATGTTGATCTAATCACACTTTACGTGCTAGCTACTCCCTCAACAAGAGAATAGAAAGTTTATTCAATTCTTTTATAATTTTACATAATATGTAAGTATAAGTCAATTAAAACTTTATAACTGACTTAGATGAATTAATTTGTCTCTATTGATTATGGTTATTTTACCTCTTTGAGATGTGATTATATCTTTGTTTTTAAAATCTGTAAGTAGTCTAGTTATTACTTCTCGGCTAGTTCCTAACTCCTGAGCAATTTTTTCTTGAGTTAAATATAAATAATCACTATTATTAGTTCTTTTAGAAATATCTAATAGATACTTAGAAACCCTTACATCCATACGTTCAAAAGCTATTTCTTCCAATAAATTTATGACTTCTGTATATTTAGTAAATAAATTTGAAACCATATACTTTTGAAAGTCTAAAGTATTATATATATACTTGTTAAAAATGTCAGTTGGAATAAAAATTATCTTTGTAGGTTCTATAACTTCTGCAAATGCTGGAAAAACTTCATTCGATAACATACAAGACATAGATAAATAACAAGTATCTCCGCTAGAAAGCTTATATAAAGTTACTTCTTTTCCTTTATCTGAAATTTTATAAACTCTTATAGATCCTTTTAAAATTAAAGAAAAACCTCTACACTGTTCTCCTCTAGCTATTATTTCAGAGTTTATATCGAAACTTTCAACCACTAATCTAGATTCAATAAGATTTTTAATTGGTTCATCTAATTTATTAATGAAACTGTATGTATCACATAGTTCTTTAAAAACTGTCATAAGATCCCCCCTAAATATAAGTTAAAATTATTTTTTATATACTAAAATTATATATTAATATATATTAATA
>NZ_LBBT01000243.1 GCF_001006285.1 Paraclostridium benzoelyticum | reverse complement strand
ATTTACAATATTAAAAATATTTTTTTCGTTATAGATATAAAAAGCAAGCATGTCAAAAAGTCTACTTTTTGACATGCTTGCTTTTTAAAAGTTATTTTCTTTCAAAAATTAAACAATTTTATATTTGCAACATTTCAAAATGATAGTATACTTATTGAATAGAAAAATAACACTTGAAAGGAAAAAAAGGTATGAGAAAATTTTTTTATGCAAGGATAAGTACAAAAGATCAAACTTTAGAAAGACAAATTGTAGAAGCAAAAAAATTGGGCATTGATGAAAGTTATATATTTCTAGAAGTTGCGAGTGGAAAAGATTTTAAAAGACCTGAGTACCAACTTTTAAAAAGGATGCTTAGAGAAGGGGATGTACTATACATAAAATCATTAGATAGACTTGGAAGAAATAAACAAATGATATTAGATGAATGGAATGAATTAGTTAAAGTTAAAAAAGTAGATATAGTAATTTTAGATATGCCACTTTTAGATACTACTAAATACAAAGACATGAACGGATTAGAAAATTTAATATCAGATATAATTCTTCAACTTTTAAGTTATATGGCAGAGGACGAAAGACTTAGAACAAAAGAAAGACAAAGAGAAGGTATCAAAATAGCAAGAGAAAAAGGTATTAAGTTTGGTAGACGTAAAATAGATCCAGGAGAAAAATTCGAAGAAGTTTATCAAGAATGGAAATCAGGACAAATTACTGCTGTAAAAGCTATGGAAATGCTAGGATTAAAGAGCAATACATTTTATAGAAGAGTTAAGGAATATGAATCGAGAAAATAAAAAAACCGGATATATCTATTTACAGTAGATTTGTCCGGTTTTTATTAATTTAGAAAATAAAAAATAAAGATATAGAGTAGTATGATTTTAGATACGCGTGTGTCCTATACTGAACTAATCAAAGCCTTATAAAAGGAATTAAGAACTTAAGCAATGTAGTAATTTCAATTAGAGAGAATATTTCACGATTTAGTCAAATGGAAATAAATGTAAAAGTTGTAACTTGAAAAGATATAAAAAGATGTATAATATAATTCTGGTAAATTATATAGTTATAAATTTAACCTTTTTAAAGTGAAACTATATAAATAAAAAGCTTATATAAATTAAAAAAACATAGTTATTTAATGTTGTAAATTATATAAGTCTAAAAAAGGAGAAATATTTATGTCAAAGGTAGCAAAAACAACGATAGGATTGATGATAGCTACGTTAATAGCAAAAGTATTGGGATTTGGAAGAGAATTAACTCTAGCTGGAGTATACGGAACACAGGGGATAAGTGATGTGTTCAAAGTATCTATGACTATACCGGTAGTTATATTCGCAGCAGTAGGAACATCTTTAGATACAGCGTTTATACCTTTATACCAAGAGGTACTTAAGAATAATGGAGAAAAGGAAGCAAACAAATTTACAAATAACGTATTAAATACAGTTATTTTAATTTGTATGGCATTTTCTATATTAGGATTGATATTTACACCTCAAATTGTACATGTATTTGCAATGGGATTTAAAGGTGATATATTTGCTCAAACAGTATACTTTACTAGAATTATGATAATAGGATTAGCTTTTTTAGGAATGAGTTATATTATGACGGCTTATCTTCAGGTAAAAGGAAACTTTGTAATACCTGGACTTATGAGTGTGCCAAATAATATTATAGTTATAACATCTATAGTTTTGAGTTCAATAATAAGTATACATTTACTTCCTTGGGGAGCTTTAATAGGATTATTTTTACAATTCTTATTCCAGCTACCCTTTGCTAAAAAAAGAGGATTTAAATATAATCTATTTGTTGATTTTAATGATAAATATTTAAGGAAAATGCTATGGCTTGTAATACCTGTCTTAATAGGGGTTGCAGTCAATCAAGTTAGCACTATTGTAGATAGGACAATAGCATCTAATCTTGCTGAAGGAAGTATATCATCACTAGATTATGCAGCTAAATTGAATTCATTTGTAATGGGTATGTTTATAGTATCAATTTCTTCTGTTGTTTATCCATTATTAGCTAAGTTAACAACACAAAACGATAAAGAAGAATTTTATAAAGCGATAAAAACATCAGTAAACACAGTTACACTTTTACTGATCCCTATATCAATAGGTGCTATGATACTTGCAACTCCAATAGTTAAAGTGCTTTTCCAAAGAGGTGCATTTGATGCAAAATCTACACAAATGACAGCAATAGCAGTAGTATTTTATTCAATAGGGATCATAGGATTTGGTCTTAGAGATATACTTGGAAAGGTATTTTACTCATTACAAGATACAACAACACCTATGGTAAATGGGATAATTACTATTGTATTAAATATAGTATTAAACTTACTATTTGTAAGATATACAAATATGCAACATGCAGGGTTGGCTTTAGCAACTAGTATTTCTGCAATAGTTACCATAATATTATTATTTATAAGTTTAAGAAAAAAGATCGGGCCATTTGGCGGTAAATCAATTATAATCGTTTTAATAAAATCAATTGTATCAGCATTATTGATGGCTGTTGTAACACTATTTGTATATAATTTCTTGAATGAGGCGGTACCTCCTTTATTAGATGGAGTATTACCAGATTTATTACATAAAATTTTACCTGCTGCTTTAGAGAAAAAATTAACGGCTGAAAAGATATATGATATTATTTCATTAGGTGGATCAGTGGGATGTGGGGCATTAACTTATGGTATATGCATAATTCTTTTAAAAGTAGATGAAGTAAATTTAATTTTAAATAGTATAAAAAATAAAATAAAGAGGTAACAAAATTGTTTGAATATATA
>NZ_LBBT01000242.1 GCF_001006285.1 Paraclostridium benzoelyticum | reverse complement strand
AAGTTTAACTTTATCCTTTTTTAAAAATTAATTTTGATTTTGTAATAAATCTTTTATATCTCTAAGTAATAAAACTTCTTCAGAAATTTTTTCAGCTTTTTCTTCCTCAACAGCAATTTCTTCTTTAAGAGTTGCCTTTTTCAGCTTCATTAAGCCCTTTATAAATATAAATATACAAAATGATATTATTATAAAATTAACTGTTGTTTGTATAAAGTTTCCTAAATTTAAAGTTACTGCTGGAGATTTTCCAACAGCTTCTTTTAGTACAATTTTATATTCAGAAAAGTTTATACCTCCAGTTAGCATTCCAACTACAGGCATTATAATATCATTTACTAATGATGTAACTATTTTAGAAAATGCACCTCCCACAACAACCCCGACAGCAAGATCTATTACATTTCCTTTAACTGCAAATTCTCTAAATTCATTTAATATCTTTCTCATAAATTGTTCTCCTTTGATTATATAATTACCGATTACCAAAATTAAATACCCTGAGATTTATTGTTTAAAACATAAAACTCACTTTACCTAAGCATAAAAAAGACTTTAAAATGCACTTATATACTTTAATAAATACATTAAAAAGTCTTTTAAACTTTTATCTCATTAAGTTTTCTATATCTTCTATTTCAATAGGTATATCATTTAATAGATTTGTACACCCAAAGTCAGTAATTAGTAAATCATCTTCTAGTCTTATACCAATACCCTCTTCTTCTATATAAAGTCCCGGCTCATTAGTTATCACAGATCCAACCTCACGTTTTGAATCACTTATCCAAACATCATGTGTATCTAATCCTAATGAATGACCAATTGAATGGAAGTAATATTTTTCAATTTCTTCTTTTTTTAATATAAGCCCTATATCTATACATCCCTTTGATAAAGATTTTTTTGCAATGTCATTTTAATTGATATATTTAATTTAATTATATCAGTTTCTTTTTACATTTAACTTTAATAACAGTAAAAAAATTCAAAATAAAAACTAACCTAATAATCAGGTTAGCTTTTATTTTGAATTTTTAACTATATTTTTATATCCTATATATGTAGTGTAAAAATATGCAAAATATACCACTAGAAAAATAATAGCTGTACTTATCAATGTATATTTAATATCTGGATTATACACTGATTCCATAACGTTATATATAACCTTTATACCTATAATAGAGTGTAAAAACGCAAGTGATATAGGTAGCCCAAAATATATAAGTATCTGAATAAATATAGTTTTATTAATCATCTTTTCATTTGCTCCTAAACGCTCTATAGCTTTATATCTTTCTATGCTATCATTAGCTTCTGATAGTTGTTGGATTGCTAAAATTGCCATGCTAGAAATTAAAAATATTATACCTAAGTACATCTCTATAAATAATACAATTGTAACTGCGCCTTTGTTATTTATATATATTTCCTGTTTAGTATCTCCATTTAAAAAACCAGCCTTGTTATAGTCTACTTTACCCTCTCTAAATGAGTCGAGTAATAATCGAAATTTTTTTTCTGACTTTTTCTTATTTTTAGTAAACTGTACATTTAAATTAGATGACTTAGTTTCTGCATTTTGAACTATATTGTCATTAACTATCAATGTTGCAATATTATTAAGATATGGTGAAGATTTAAGAGATTCTTCAATTATGTCTCCATTTTTAATTTTGTATTCCTTATTGTATAAGTTAATTTTTTTATTTTTTTCAAACTCTTTATTAAGTATATCTAAAATACTCCTATTATTAGATGTTAGTATAATCTCATTTTCTTTTAGAGATTCAGTATCTTTACCTTTTAATTTTCTAATATTATTGTAATCTGATAGTTTTATCAAATCTATATTATAAAAATCAAATTCGTCACTTAAAATATATTTATTAATTAAATCTTTTTTATTGATTATATCTTTTAATTTTACTCCAGAGTCATATATATCAAAATATACATATTTTTCAGTATCATCAAACTTAAAATTAACAGCATTTAAAGACTCTTCTACGGTTTTTATAGAATCATCACTATATAAAGATATACTTACATCAAAAGGAGTAGAGTCAATTAAAATTTTTTCTGAAGCATTTTTAAAGCCTATACCCGTGGAAAGCATTACTATAGTTAAAAACAGCATTAAGCATATAACTGAAATAGATAAAAAATTAGTGTTAATTTTACTATT
>NZ_LBBT01000241.1 GCF_001006285.1 Paraclostridium benzoelyticum | reverse complement strand
TAAATATATAAGTTATTTTTTACATATTTCAATTTAATTATGTACATTTGTTCCAAAATATTTTTGAATACCTGCATATATAGCCCAAGCTACTTTTTCTTGATATTTTTCATCATTCAATAGTTTAGATTCTTTCTCATTAGATAAAAAACCACACTCTATTAACACTGAAGGTATTTTATTATCCTTCAATAAATAAATATCATTACTTGGTTTAACTTCTCTTTGATTTGTTTCATCTACAACTCTCTTTAATTCATCTTGAATAAATTTCGATAACAATTTGCTATCATCTTGTCCTTGAGGATAAAAAGTTTGAGCTCCATAATATTTGCTCTGTTCAAATTTATTTAGATGAACAGATACAAAAGCATCTACCCCTGATTCTTCAATCATTTTCTTCCTATTTTTTAAGTTTTCATTATATTTCTGTCTAGTTGTCTTATCTGGGCTCTCTTCGTACAAACTAATATCATCTTCTCTAGTTAATAATACTAAACATCCACTTGATTCTAACAACTCTCTTAGCTTCAACGTTATTTGTAAGTTTATATCTTTTTCTTCAACAGACTCATCATCACTCAAAGCACCTGGATCTATACCTCCATGTCCCGCATCTAAAAGAATAACCTTATTAGTTACAGGCATATAAGTCAATACATCTTGGGAATTCTTTTTGACTTCAAATATAAATATAGCCAAAAAACATAAAAGAGCTCCAATCAAACTTACATGCTTAATATATTTCATATAATATCACCCCATATATTATATAAAAAAAGACTTTGGAATATTCCAAAGTCTTTGAGTAAACATATATAATTATCTCTTTGAGAATTGTGGAGCTCTTCTTGCTGCCTTTAATCCGTATTTCTTTCTTTCCTTCATTCTAGCATCTCTAGTTAAGAAACCTTCTTTCTTTAAAGCTGGTCTTAACTCAGCATCTACTGTTAATAAAGCTCTAGATATACCATGTCTTATAGCTCCAGCTTGTCCAGTGAATCCTCCACCTTCAACTTTTACTATAACATCGTATTTGTTTTCAGTTCCTGTTAAAACTAATGGTTGTTTAACATCTCTTATTAAAGTTTCATAGTTGAAGAATTCTTCAACTTTTCTTCCATTTACTATTATATTTCCTTCACCTGCAACTAATCTTACTCTTGCTACAGAGTGTTTTCTTCTTCCTGTTCCATAGTATTGAACGTTAGCCATGATTAACTCCTCCTTTCACCCGTTATGATTATTTAAAGTTTAAAACTTCTGGATTTTGAGCTTCGTGTCCGTGGTTTGGTCCAGCAAATACTCTTAATCTAGTCATCATTCTGCTTCTTAATTTGTTCTTACATAACATACCGCTAACAGCATGCATAACAACCTCTTCAGGTTTCTTTTCCATCATTTCTCTATATGTTATTTCTTTTAATCCACCTACATATCCAGTGTGGTATCTGTACATCTTTTGATCTAATTTCTTTCCTGTTAAAACTACTTTATCAGCATTTACAACAACAACGAAATCTCCACCATCAACGTGAGGAGTGAAAGTTGGTTTATGCTTTCCTCTTAATATTGTAGCTATTTCAGTAGCCATACGACCTAATGTTTTTCCTTCAGCATCAACTACGTACCATTTTCTTTGTACGTCAGCTGGTTTAGCTATATAACTTTTCATTACAAGTCCCTCCTTATCTTATTTCCATATGATATTTTACCGTCTATGTCAAGTCCGGGGCAAGTGGACTTATTAACACACTCTTGTATATTTTAATACATGCACCCTAGTGTGTCAAGCTAATAATCAACTTTTTTGAGAAATAATCCGTGGGCTGGAGCTGTATGTCCTGCCATCGATCTCAACTTTGATTCTATTATGCTCGACATGCTATTATCTATTTTCCCTCTTCCTATATCAACTAACGTTCCAACTATAATCCTAACCATATTATATAAAAATCCATTCCCTTCAATTTCTATAACTATCAAGTCTTCACACTTTGAAATATCTATATCATAAATAGTTCTAACTGTGTCTTTAACACTTGATCCCGAGCTCATAAATACCTTAAAATCATGTGTTCCTTTTAATGATTCAGCTTCTTTTTTCATCTTTTCAAAGTCTAAATCATATTTTACAAAATAAGAAATATCACTATATATAGGGCTTCTATATCGGTTATTATATATAATATATCTATATCTTTTTCCTTTAGCTGAATATCTAGAGTGAAAATCTAAATTAACTTCTTCTGCATTTATTATAACTATATCTTTCGGCAACTTAGAATTTAATGCATTAGGTATTTTTTCAATAGGAATATTACACTCCGTATTAAAATTTGCAACTTGTCCCAACGCATGAACCCCTGCATCTGTTCTTCCAGATCCAGTTATTTTTACACTCTCATTAGTTATATCTTTTATTGATTGTTCAATATTACCTTGAATACCCAATGAATCATTTTGCTTTTGCCATCCACAAAATCTTTTACCATTATATTGGATAGTTAATTTTATATTTCTCATATTATACCTCTTTAAACAAATCTTATAAACACTACAATTCCTAAGTATAAAACTTGTACAACATATGCTATATAATCTGCTTTAGTCATTATACACTCTTTCATCTTAGTTCTATTATCTCCACCCCTATAACATCTAGCTTCCATAGCCATAGCTAGCTCATCAGCCCTTCTAAAAGCACTAATAAATAAAGGTATTAATAGTGGAACTAGGTTCTTAGCTCTATTTATGATATTTTTACTTTCAAAATCTGCTCCTCTAGACATTTGAGCTTTCATTATTTTATCTGTTTCATCTAATAAAGTAGGTATAAATCTTAGAGCTATAGTCATCATCATAGCTAACTCATGAACTGGAAATCCTATTTTTTTAAAAGGATTCAATAGTCTCTCTATACCATCTGTAAGTTCTATAGGTGATGTAGTAAGTGTTAAAAGAGATGTCCCTACAACTAAAAATATAAGTCTTAAAGCCATAAATATAGCTTGACTAACACCTTGGTATGTTATCTTTACAAATCCAAATGACCATATAGGGTCTCCAGGTATAAAAAATATATTAATTACAAATGTAAATATTATAATCCATTTTAAAGGTTTTAATCCTTTCATAATGAACTTTACTGGTATTTTAGATAAACCTATTACTGCAATCAAGCTTGCTACCACTATTAAATATGGCCAAAATTTATTTATTATAAACAAAGATATCATAAATATAAACGTTGCTATAAGCTTAACTCTAGCATCTAACTTATGAATACTCGAGTTTGTAGGATAATATTGGCCTATTGTTATATCTTTTAACATTTTCCCTTACCTCTCATAACTCTTATTATTTCGTTTTTAATTTCTTCTATAGTAATTGCATCTTCTTTTATCTCAAACCCATGTTCTTTTAATTTTATAGATAATTCCAATACTTGAGGTATATCTAAGCCAATCTCTTTAAGTCTACTAGAGTGATTATTAAACACTTCTCTTGTGGGTCCCATAAACTCAACCTTACCTGAATTCATAACTATTATAGTTTTTACTAACTTAGCCATGTCATCCATGCTATGAGAAGATAATATTATGGTCATATTTTTTTCTTCATGTAAGTCTTTTATTAATTTAAAAATTTCATCTCTACCTTTTGGGTCTAATCCTGCTGTTGGTTCATCTAGTATTAACACTTCTGGATTCATAGCTATAACTCCAGCTATTGCTACCCTTCTTTTTTGTCCTCCTGATAACTCAAAAGGCGATTTATCTTTAAACGCTTCATAATCAAGTCCGACAGCTTCCATAGATGCTTTAATCCTATTGCTTATCTCTTCTTCTCCTAAACCTAAATTTGAAGGTCCAAAAGCTATATCCTTTTCGACAGTTTCTTCAAATAGCTGATACTCAGGATATTGGAATACAACACCTACTTTTTTTCTTATATCTGTTAAGTTTAAATTTTTATCGGTTATATCAAATTCATTTATTAAAATTTTTCCCGATGAAGGTTTAAGAATTCCATTTAAATGTTGAATTAAAGTAGATTTTCCAGAACCTGTATGACCTATTAAACCAACAAAATCACCTGATTTAATCTCTAATGTTATATCATCTAAGGCTCTACTTTCAAATGGTAATCCTTCATTGTATATATGAGTTAAATTTTTTATTACAATTGACATAGTTTCACCACCATCTCATCTACAGTTAATATATCTCCATCTATATCTAATCCTTCTTCTTTAAGTTCTTTACTTAATTCAGTCATGCACGGAACATCTAAGCCTATATTTTTTAACATTTCTACTTTAGAAAAAACTTCTTTAGGAGCACCTTCCAATACTTTTTTCCCTTTTTCCATAACAATAACTCTATCTGCATCAACTGCTTCTTCCATAAAATGAGTTATATGCATTATGCTTATATCTTCTTCTTTATTTAATCTTCTAATTGTTTTCATTACTTCTTTTCTTCCAGATGGATCTAACATAGCTGTAGCCTCATCAAATATTATACATTTAGGTTTCATAGCTATTATCCCCGCTATTGCTACCCTTTGTTTCTGTCCTCCTGATAGTAAATGAGGTTGTCTACCTCTCATTTCATACATCCCCACACTTTTAAGAGACTCTTCTACTCTTTTTCTTATTTCTGGGGGATCTATGCCTAAATTTTCAGGTCCAAATGCAACATCTTCTTCTACTATAGTGGCAACAATTTGATTGTCTGGGTTTTGAAATACCATACCTGCAGTTTGTCTAATATCCCACAGATTTTTTTCTTCCTTTGTATTTAATCCATTTATATAAATATTTCCACTCGTTGGCATAAGAATTGCATTTAAGTTTTTAGAAAGAGTTGATTTTCCCGATCCATTATGACCTATAACTACAACAAACTCTCCTTGCTTTACATTTAAACTCAAGTTGTCTATAGCTTTAAACTTATCCTCTTCTGTTACATATTCAAATGAAATATCTTCAACACTTACTATATCATTAACTTTCATAAACTTTTCTCCTTTTGTTAGTAGTGCTCTTAATTTACAATTTCTATTGTATTATAACACAATTTAAATTCTAAATTAATATAAAAATCCACCTAAAATATATGTGTATGACTTTATATTTCATTTTATCTTCATCAAATTTCAAAACTCATTTATAAAATAAAAATTTATTTACCTTCATAACTAAACGGACAATTTAATTTATAACTCAAGTAATTTCATAATTTTGTTAGTTTTTTTATTCAAGTATAAAATAATTCCTTATAACTTATTATCGTTTTTGTATATTAACATTTTTATTAAATATAAAAAAAGGACTAGGCTAAGCCTAATCCTTTATATACTATACTAATTCTATTAGAGCCATTTCAGCAGCGTCGCCTCTTCTTGGTCCCATTTTCATTATTCTAGTGTATCCACCGTTTCTCTCTGCATATTTTGGAGCTATATCAGTGAATAAGTTGTTAACTACTGTCTCATCTAAAACATAAGCTAAAACTTGTCTTCTAGCATGAAGATCTCCCCTCTTAGCAAGAGTTATCATCTTTTCTGCCATTCTACGAGTTTCTTTTGCTCTAGTAACTGTAGTTTCTATTTTTCCATTTCTTAGTAAGTCTGTTACTAAGTTTCTTAACATAAGATTTCTGTGAGCAGTTACACGTCCTAATTTACGGTACTTAGCCATGCTTATCCCTCCTTTGCGCTTACTCTTCGCTTGGTTTAAGATTTAATCCAAGTTCTTCTAACTTTTGGATAACTTCTTCTAATGACTTTTTACCTAAGTTTCTAACTTTCATCATATCTTCTTCAGATCTATTAGCTAGTTCTTCAACTGTATTTATTCCCGCTCTCTTTAAACAGTTGTAAGATCTAACTGATAAGTCAAGTTCTTCGATAGTCATCTCAAGAACTTTTTCTTTTTGATCTTCTTCTTTTTCTACCATTATTTCAACATTGCTTACATGCTCTGTTAAATCTATGAATAGATTTAGATGTTCAACTAGAACCTTAGCTGCAAGTGATATTCCTTCTTGAGGATTTATACTTCCATTAGTCCAAACTTCAAGTATTAATTTATCGTAATCTGATTTTTGACCAACTCTAGTATTTTCTACATGGTAGCTAACTTTTTCAACAGGAGTATATATTGAGTCTACAGGAAGAACTCCTATAGGCATATGCTCTGTTTTATTGTCTTCAGAAGATACATAACCTCTTCCTTTATTAACAGATATTTCCATGTTAAGCTTAGAATTATCATCTAGCGTAGCTATATGTAAGTCTTTGCTTATTATTTCAACATCTGGAGGACATATTATGTCAGCTCCTGTTACTGTGCATGGTCCTTGTGCTTCTATTTTAAGTGTTCTACTTCCTTCACCATCTATAGTAGCTGATAATTCTTTTAATGCTAATATTATTTCTGTAACATCTTCTTTAACACCAGACACTGTTGAGAATTCATGAAGAACTCCATCTATTCTTATAGAGTTAACAGCTACTCCTGGTAAAGAAGATAATAATATTCTTCTTAGTGCATTACCTATAGTTATTCCATAACCTCTCTCTAGAGGCTCTATAACGAATTTACCATATCTATGGTCTTCGCTAATTTCAATTATATCTACTCTTGGTTTTTCTATTTCTATCATGGACAAAACCCTCCTTAAAATTTATTAATCCACTGAGGGTAAACAAAATCTTAAAATATTTTTTATAACTATACTTATTACTTAGAGTAAAGCTCTATTATTAAGTGTTCAGCTATTTCAAGATCTATATCTTCTCTTCCTGGATTAGCAACAACAGAAGCTGTCATGTTCTCTAAGCTAGCATCTAACCATTTAGGAGCTATTCTTGAGCTATTTTCAACTAATCCTTTGAATTTTGCAGAAGATTTAGATGTTTCTTTAACAGCTATAACATCTCCATTAGAAACTGTTAAAGAAGGTATATCTACCTTATGTCCGTTTAAAGTGAAGTGACCGTGTCTTACTAATTGTCTAGCTTCTTTTCTAGAAGATGCTAATCCCATTCTGTAAACTACGTTGTCTAATCTTCTTTCTAATAAGCTTAATAAGTTTTCCCCTGTTATTCCAGGTGTTTTCTCAGCACGCTCATATAAATTTCTGAATTGAGTTTCTAAAACTCCGTATATTCTCTTAACTTTTTGTTTTTCTCTTAATTGTAATCCATAGTTAGAAACTTTCTTTCTTCCTTGTCCATGTTGTCCTGGAGCATAGTTTCTCTTAACTATAGCACATTTGTCAGTATAACATCTGTCACCTTTAAGGAATAACTTCATTCCTTCTCTACGACATTGTCTACATGATGCACCTGTATATCTTGCCATTAATTACACCTCCTATATTACACTCTTCTTCTTTTTGGTGGTCTACATCCGTTGTGTGGTATTGGAGTAACGTCTTTTATCATAGTTACTTCTAATCCAGTTGCTTGTAAAGCTCTTATAGCAGCTTCTCTACCAGAACCTGGTCCTTTTACGAATACTTCTACAGTCTTTAATCCGTGTTCCATTGCAGCTTTAGCAGCTGTTTCAGCAGCCATTTGAGATGCAAATGGAGTTGCTTTTCTTGATCCTTTGAATCCTAATTGTCCAGAACTTGCCCAAGATAATGCGTTACCATGAACGTCTGTTAAAGTTATTATAGTATTGTTAAAAGTTGATTGTATATGAGCATGTCCACGTTCTATGTTTTTACGCTCTCTTCTTCTAACACGTGTAACTTTCTTTTTTGGTTTAGCCATTATTCTTCCCTCCTCTTCTAACTATTACTTCTTCTTCTTACGAGATACAGTCTTTCTAGGACCTTTTCTAGTTCTAGCGTTAGTCTTAGTCTTTTGACCTCTTAGAGGAAGACCTTTAGCATGTCTCATACCTCTGTAACATTTTATATCTCTTAATCTCTTTATGTTTAAAGCTATTTCTCTTCTTAAATCTCCCTCAACTAAGAAATCATTATCTATTATCTTTCTTAAATCATTTACTTGATCTTCAGATAAATCTTTGATTCTTACGTTAGGATCTATGTCAGCTTTAGCTAATATTTCGTTAGCAGTTGCCTTACCTATACCGTAGATATATGTTAAGCCTATTTCTGCTCTTTTTTCTCTAGGTAAATCTACCCCAGCTATTCTTGCCATACTTTGCACCTCCTACAACTTAACTTTTTTAACTTTTTTCATGATTAAATTTTCTTAAATAATAAGTTAATTCCGATTCATGTTTATATAAAATCCAAAAAAAGTTTGTTAATTATCACAATATGATATTATACTATAATATTTAACAAAATGCTAGCACAATTTATTAACCTTGCTTTTGCTTGTGCTTAGGATTTTCACATATAACCATTACTCTTCCTTTTCTCTTTATTACTTTACATTTTTCACATATTGGTTTTACTGATGGTCTTACTTTCATTATTAATCCCTCCTTATAGACTAGCATCGATAGTCTACTTCTTACGCCAAGTAATTCTTCCTCTTGTAAGGTCATATGGAGAAAGCTCAACATTAACTTTATCTCCTTCAAGAATCCTTATAAAGTTCATTCTTAGCTTCCCAGAAAGATGACATAAAACTTCATGTCCATTTTCTAGCTTGACTTTAAACATAGCATTAGGTAAGTTTTCTGTAACTGTACCCTCAAATTCTATAACATCTTTTTTGGCCATTAACTAACCAAACCTCCATTCAATAAGCTAAACATTGTTTAACTTTCCAAGTTCAGCTCTTAAAAAAGTATTTGTGATAGATTCATTAGACTCTATCTTATTTTTAACTATACAATTAATAATATCATACTTTTGCAAGTGCTTAACTTTTTTTAGTTTAGGATTTTCAAGTTTTCTTTTTTTACCATCGGATATAAGAACATACTTATCATCAATTATTTTTACTACGAAAAATAATCTCCCAGCATCTCTTCCAGATGTATTTTTAACAACTTGCCCTACACTTATGTTACTTGATAGCATAATTTCCACCTACATTTCTGACTATAACTTTGTTAATATCAAAGGTTCATCTTCAGTAATAGCTATCGTATGCTCATAATGAGCTGACTTTTTAGAGTCTATTGTAACAATTGTCCAACCATCACCTAACATTTTAACATAGTGTGTACCATAGTTAACCATAGGCTCTATTGCAAGAACCATACCCTCTTTAAGTTTAGGGCCCTTACCTGGTCGTCCATAATTAGGTATTTGAGGATCTTCATGTAGTTGTTTACCAACCCCATGCCCTACAAGATCTCTAACTACAGAAAAATTGTTATTTTCTACATGTGTTTGTACTGCGTGCGAAATGTCAGAAAGTCTACATCCTAGTTTAGCAAACTTTAATCCTTCATAGAAGCTTTCTTTTGTTACTTCTATTAATTTCCTATCCTCTTCAGATATTATGCCTACCGCATGTGTTTTTGCTGAATCTGCATGATATCCTTTAAAATAAGCACCTATATCGATACTTATAATATCACCGTCTTTTAAATTTTTAGATCCAGGTATTCCATGTACAACTTCTTCATTAATAGAAGCGCATATAGATCCTTTAAATCCGTTATACCCTTTAAAAGATGGGATAGCATTATATTTTCTAATATGATTTTCAGCTATTTCATCTAACTCTAAAGTAGATATTCCCGGTTTAATAGCATCTCTTAAAATCTCATGTGTTTCAGCAACGATTTTACCTGATTCTCTCATAAGTTCAATCTCTTGCTTAGATTTTAAAATAATCATTATTTTTCACTTCCTAGAGCCTCAACTATATCTCCAAATACATTCTCTATAGATTGTTGACCATTTATATTAGCTATTATACCTTCTTCAGAATAATAGTTAACTAAAGGCTTAGTTTCATCTAAGTAAACTTGTATTCTTTTTGATACAGTTTCTTCATTATCATCAGCTCTTTGGTAAAGTTCTCCTCCACATACATCGCATACGCCATCTACTTTTGGAGGGTTAAACTCAACATGGTAAGTAGCTCCGCAAGATTTGCAGATTCTTCTACCTACTGCTCTACCTACTAATATATCTTTATCAACTTCAATGTTAACAACTTTGTCTAAAGATATACCAACTTCTTTTAGATATTCATCTAAATGTTGAGCTTGAGCTACATTTCTTGGGAATCCATCTAACATGAATCCTTTTTCACAATCAGGTTGAGCTATTCTATCAGTAACTAAACCTACTGTTAATTCATCTGGAACTAAAAGACCTTGATCTATATATCCTTTAGCTTTTTTACCAAGTTCTGTACCTTCTTTTATATTCTTTCTGAATATATCTCCAGTTGATATATGAGGTATATTGTATTTTTCTACTATTCCTGCTGCTTGAGTACCCTTACCCGCACCAGGAGGTCCAAGTAATATTATTCTCATATGATCATCTCCATTTATTTTAAAAAGCCTTGATAGCTTCTCATTACTAGATTTGATTCTAGCTGTCTCTTAAGCTCTAATGCAACACCTACAACTATAAGTAATGATGTACCAGCTAAACTTAAATGTACGCCAGTAAATTTACCTATTATAGAAGGAATTACAGCTATAACAGCTAAGAATAATGCTCCTGCTAAAGTTAATCTTGATAATATTCTATTTAAGTAATCCATGGTTGGATTACCCGGTCTTATACCTGGTATAAAACCTCCACTATTTTTCATATTATTAGTTATATCTTCAGTATTGAATGATATAGTAGTATAGAAATAAGAGAAGAATATTATTAACACAACTTCTATAACTAAATATATCCAGAATCCTGGCTCTCCACTTGGAGATAAGAATTTAGTTACAAATGCTTGAGCATCTTTTCCCATAAATATAGCTATAGTTTGAGGGAAAGCTAACAGTGAACTTGCAAATATAACTGGAATAACTCCAGATTGATTTACTTTCATTGGTATATGGGAATTTTGGCCCCCATATGTTTTTCTTCCTACAACTCTTTTAGCATATTGTACAGGTATTTTTCTTGTAGCTTCTTGTATATATGTAACCGCAGCTACTGTAAGAAGCGATACTACAGCCATAACTATTAATACCCATAATCCAACACTTCCGCTTTCAAATTGAGATATTGATTGAGTTATGTCTTTAGGAATTCTCGATATAATCCCTATAAATATTATTACAGAGCTTCCATTACCTAATCCTTTTTCAGTAATCTTATCTCCCATCCACATTAAAAGCATACTTGCTGAAATTAATGTGACTATAACAGTAACTATAAAAAATACACTATCTGTTTGTAAAGCACGTCTCACTATTCCTAGTGTTATACCGATAGCTTGTACTATAGCTAATCCTAATGCTGTATACTTAGTGTATTTATTTATCTTTTTCTTACCTTCTTCACCAGACTTTTGAAGTTCTTCAAGAGATGGGAATCCGATAGTTAAAAGTTGAATGATTATAGATGCCGTTATATAAGGACTGATTCCTAATGCAAATAAAGTAAAGTTGCTAAAAGCTCCTCCTGTAAACATATTATACAGGGAAAGAAGACCGTTTCCGTCAACCATTCCCTTTATAATATCTCTATTAACTCCAGGAACAGGAATTGTACATCCTATCCTAAAGATAACAATCATCATCAAAGTATATAAAATTTTTCTTCTTACATCTTTTATTTTCCAAGCTTGTTTTAAGTTTGACAGCACGTTAAACTCACCCCTGCCTTATGGCCAAGAGTTAGCAGATTAGATTAAACTAATTCTGCTTTTCCTCCAGCTTTTTCTATTTTTTCTTGCGCTGAAGCAGTAAACTTAGCAGCTTTTATAGTTAAAGCTCTTTCTAAGTTACCTTCACCTAAGATTTTAACGCCGTCTTTTTCTATTTTGCTTATTACTCCAGTTGACTTAAGTAATTCAGCTGTTATTTCTGTTCCGTTTTCGAATCTATTTAAAGTTTCTACGTTAACTAGTGAGTAAACTTTCTTACAAGGATTCTTGAATCCTCTCTTAGGAAGTCTTCTAGCAAGTGGCATTTGTCCACCTTCGAATCCAACTCTTACTCCACCACCTGAACGAGACTTTTGACCTTTTTGTCCACGTCCTGAAGTTTTACCTTGTCCAGTAGCAGTACCTCTTCCTAATCTTTTTTTAGAAGAAACTGCACCTTCAGCAGGTCTTAATTCATGTAACTTCATGGATTGCACCTCCCTTAGTATTTGTTTAAATTATTATTCAGCTATTTCAGTAACTTCTACTAAGTGACTAACTTTAGCTATTATACCTCTCATTTGAGCGTTGTCTTCTTTAACAACTACTTGCTCTCTTTTTCTTAATCCTAACGCTTCTACGTTCTTTCTTTGGTTAGGAGTAGTTCCTATTGTACTTCTAACTAACTTTATTTGTAATTTAGCCATTTTTTTACTACCTCCTTACCCTAGAAGATCTTCTACTTTTTTACCTCTAAGTTTAGCTATATCTTCAGCTGTTCTTAAAGATTTTAAACCTTCTATTGTAGCATTTACCATGTTTCTTGGGTTGTTAGTTCCTAAAGATTTAGCTCTAACATCCTTTAATCCAGCTAATTCAAGTACAGCTCTAGCAGGTCCCCCAGCTATAACTCCTGTACCTTGAGCAGCAGGCATTATTAATATTTTTCCAGCACCAAAATGTCCGTTTGTTTGGTGAGGTATAGTTGTACCAACCATAGGTACAGTTATTAAATTCTTCTTAGCATCTTCAACTGCTTTTCTTATAGCATCTGGTACTTCCATAGCTTTACCAGCACCTATACCAACGTGTCCGTTTTCATCTCCAACAACTACTAAAGCTGCAAATCTAAAGTTTCTACCACCTTTAACAACCTTAGTAACACGTCTTACTTCGATAACTTTCTCTTGAAGATCAAGTTGTCTTGCATCTATTGGTTTACGACGTAGCATTATTTTCCCTCCTTTGTATTAGAACTTAAGTCCAGCTTCTCTAGCACCTTCTGCTAATTCTTGAACTCTTCCGTGATATAAGTATCCACCTCTGTCAAATACAACTTCAGTTATACCTTTCTCTACAGCTCTCTTAGCAACAAGTTCTCCAACTTTTTTAGCTGCTTCTTTATTTCCACAGTGATTAACAGCACCTTTTATTTCAGCTTCTAAAGAAGATGCAGAAACAACAGTTACTCTGTTTGTATCATCTATTATTTGAGCATATATGTTATTAGAACTTCTAAATATACATAATCTTGGTCTTTGAGTAGTTCCAGTTATTTTTCTACGAACTCTCTTATGTCTTTGAAGTCTATTTGCGTTTTTGTTAGCTTTTTTAAACACAGAGATCACTCCTTTCTAGCTTTTATGTTTGGTATTATTTCTTACCAGTTTTACCTTCTTTACGTCTTACAACTTCACCAGCGTATCTTATACCTTTACCTTTGTATGGCTCTGGCTCTCTCCAAGCTCTTATCTTAGCAGCATAGTTACCTACTAATTGCTTGTCGATTCCTTTAACAACTAATTCAGTTTGGTTTGGAGCTTCAACAGTTATTCCTTCTGGATCTACCATCTCAACTGGATGAGAGTATCCTAAGTTCATAACTAACTTGTTTCCTTGTTTTTGAGCTCTGTACCCAACACCAACTAACTCTAACTTCTTTTCGAATCCAGTAGTAACACCTACTACCATATTATCTATTAAAGTTCTAGTTAATCCGTGTAAAGATCTATGTTTTTTATTATTAGTTGGTCTCTCAACTAATACAGTATTTTCTTCTTTTTTTATAGCTAATTCATTACTGAATTGCTTTTCTAAAGTTCCTTTTGGTCCTTTTACTGTAACTAAGTTATCTTCAGCTATAGTTATTTCAACACCTGCAGGAACGTTTATTGGCTTAACACCTATTCTTGACATAGTTGCACCTCCTTACATTGTTCGTTTTTATTACCAAACGTAGCAGATTACTTCTCCACCAACGCCTGCATTTCTAGCTTGCTTGTCAGTTAATATACCCTTAGAAGTAGATATTATTGATATACCTAATCCGTTTAATACTTTTGGTAATTCTTCTTTAGCAGCGTAAACTCTCATACCAGGCTTAGATATTCTCTTTAATCCTGTTATAACTCTCTCGCCTATTTGTCCGTACTTTAATTGTATTCTTATTATTCCTTGCTTTCCATCTTCTATAACATCGTACCCTCTTATGAAACCTTCTTCTAATAAGATTCTAGCTAATTCTTTCTTCATATTAGAAGCAGGAACATCAACAGTTTCATGCTTAACCATGTTAGCATTTCTTATACGTGTTAACATATCTGCTATTGGATCTGTCATTGTCATAATTGTAAACCTCCTTCCATTTTAACCAAGTCTTACCAACTTGCTTTTCTTACACCAGGTATTTGACCTTTATAAGCTAATTCTCTAAAGCATATACGGCATATACCGAATTTTCTTAGCACAGAGTGTGGTCTACCACATATTGTACATCTAGTGTACTCTCTAGTTGCGTACTTTTGCTTTTTTTGTTGTTTTACAACCATCGCTTTTCTAGCCACTGGAATCCCTCCTTTATTTACTTAGAATATGGCATTCCTAATAATCTTAATAACTCACTAGCTTCTTCATCAGTTTTAGCCGTAGTTACGAATATTACATCCATTCCTCTTACTTTGTCAACCTTGTCGTACTCTATTTCAGGGAATATAAATTGCTCTTTTAATCCTAAAGCGTAGTTTCCTCTTCCATCGAATGCATTAGCATTAACTCCTCTGAAGTCCCTAACTCTTGGTAAAGAAATGTTTACTAACTTGTCCATGAAGTAGAACATCTTGTCAGCTCTTAAAGTAACTTTAGTTCCAACAGGCATTCCTTCTCTTAATTTGAAGTTAGCTACTGATTTTCTAGCCTTTGTTATAACTGGCTTTTGTCCAGATATCATTTCTAATTCTGCAACTGCAGCTTCTAATCCTTTTGGATTTTCTCTTGCATCACCTATACCCATGTTTATTACTATTTTCTCTAACTTAGGTATTTCCATAACATTTTTGTATCCAAATTTCTCCATTAAAGCTGGAGCAACTTCTTTAACATATTTTTCTTGTAATCTAGAAGTCATTTGTGGTCCCTCCTTTCAAGCTTATTATAATTCTTTTCCGCTCTTTACTGATACTCTAACTTTTTGCCCATCTTTAACTTCAACTCTAACTCTAGTACCTTTTCCTGTTTCAGGATCTACTGGCATTACGTTAGATATGTGTATTGGGGCTTCTTTATTTATTATTCCACCTTGTGGGTTAACAGCAGTTGGCTTTTGGTGTTTAGTTATAACGTTAACACCTTCAACTAATACTTTATTAGTTTTAGTGAAAACCTTAGCAACTGTACCTTTTTTACCTTTATCTTTTCCTGCTATAACTACAACAGTGTCACCTTTTTTAACACGCATCATGTCCTATTGCACCTCCTTATTATAGTACTTCTGGAGCAAGAGATACTATCTTCATAAAGTCGTTGTCTCTTAACTCTCTAGCAACAGGCCCGAATATACGAGTTCCTACTGGAGTTTTATCATCTTTTATGATAACTGCAGCATTCTCGTCGAATGATATATAACTACCATCTTTACGTCTTACGCCTTGCTTAGTTCTTACTATAACAGCTTTAACTACTTTACCTTTTTTTACAACTCCACCTGGTGTTGCACTTTTAACAGTTGCAACTATAACGTCACCTATGTTACCATATCTTCTTTTACTTCCGCCTAATACACGGATAGTTAAAAGTTCTTTAGCTCCTGAGTTATCAGCAACTCTTAGACGTGATTCTTGTTGTATCATATCGTAATCCCTCCTTCTCTACAAACTACTTAACTTTCTCTATAACGTCAACTAGTCTGAATCTCTTGTCTTTAGATAAAGGTCTAGTTTCCATTATTCTTACTCTATCTCCGATGCTACATACGTTGTTCTCATCGTGAGCCTTAAATTTCTTAGTTCTCTTAACTGGCTTGTTATATAATGGATGACGTACGAAATCTTCAACAGCAACAACTATTGTTTTTTCCATTTTATTACTAACAACACGGCCTACTCTTACTTTTCTTCTTCCTCTTTCCATGTTTGACAGCCTCCTTTCCAAAATTAAGCTCTAGTTTCGTTTAACTTTCTTTCAGCAAGTATAGTTTTAACTCTAGCTATATCTTTCTTAACGAACTTGATTCTTGCTGTGTTTTCTAATTGACCAGTAGCTAATTGGAATCTTAAGCTAAATAATTCACTTTTAAAACCATTTAACTTGTTCATTAACTCTTCGCTTGTTAAATCTCTTAGTTCTTTAGCTTTCATCCTATTCACCACCCTCTACTTCTAAATCTTCACGTTTCACAAACTTACATTTAACTGGAAGTTTATGCATAGCAAGTCTCATTGCTTCTCTAGCTTTATCTTCTGAAACACCTGCTAATTCGAACATAACTCTTCCTGGTTTAACTACTGCTACCCAGTATTCTGGTGAACCTTTACCAGCACCCATACGAGTTTCTGCAGGTTTTCTTGTTACTGGTTTGTGAGGGAATATCTTTATCCAAACTTTTCCCCCTCTTTTTATATATCTAGTCATAGCTATTCTGGCAGCTTCTATTTGGTTAGAAGTTATCCAAGATGGCTCTAAAGCAACTAAACCGAACTCTCCATAAGTAACTTTGTTACCTTTATGAGCCTTTCCAGCTAAGCTACCTCTGTGTACTCTACGACGTTTTACTCTTTTTGGCATTAACATGAGTATTTTCCTCCTTCCTTAACTGTGCTTCTATTAAGCTTGTTTATTCTCAGTTCTTTGAGGTCTTGGTCCTCTGTTGTTTGATCTGTTGTTGTTAGATCTATCATTTCTTCTGTCGTTTCTTCTATCGTTTCTTCTGTTGTCTCTTCTATCTCTTCTATTGTTATCTCTTCTATCTTCTCTTGGGTTTACACCGTTTCTAGTTGGTAAAACTTCTCCGTTGCATATCCAAACTTTGATACCAGTCTTTCCATAAGTAGTGTTTGCTTCAGCAAATCCGTACTCTATGTCAGATCTTATTGTTTGAAGAGGTACATTTCCTTCGCTGTATCCTTCAGTTCTAGCCATTTCAGCTCCACCAAGTCTACCAGAAGCAGATACTTTTATACCTTTAACTCCTGATTTCATAGCTCTTTGTATTGCTTGCTTCATAGCTCTTCTGAAAGCAACCCTTCTTTCTATAGCTAAAGCTATATTTTCTGCTACTAATTGAGCTTCTTTATCAGGGTTTCTAACTTCTACTATGTTAACTATAACATTTTTTTTAGTCATTTTTTCTAACTCAGCTTTAAGAGCTTCTATTCCAGCTCCACCTTTACCTATAACTACACCTGGCTTAGCAACGTGTAAGTCTAGCTTTAATTTGTTTGCTGATCTTTCTATTTCTATCTTAGCAACACCAGCTGAGTATAATTTATTCTTTAAGAATTTACGTATATTATGGTCTTCTAATAATAAGTTTCCGAACTCTTTTTTATCAGTTGCGAACCATCTTGAGTCCCAGTCCTTTATAACACCGACTCTTAAACCGTGTGGATTAACCTTTTGACCCATGTGTTTCCCTCCTATCTATTATTATTTTTTCTCTTTAAGAACAACCTCTATATGTGAAGTTCTCTTTCTTATCATAGTTGCACGACCCATAGCTCTAGGCATGAATCTCTTCATAGTTGGTCCTTGATTAGCAACTATTGAAGCTATATATAAATTTTCAACATCCATCTCGTGATTGTTTTCTGCATTAGCTTTCGCTGATTTTACAACCTTAGCTATTATTGAAGCAGCTCCTCTTGGAGTATACTTTAATATTGCTAAAGCTTCATCAACATTTTTTCCTCTAACAAGGCCGCATATTTGACCTGCTTTTCTAGGTGATACACGTACGTATTTTGCAGTAGCTTTTGCTTCCATTACAATTTCCTCCTTCCTTAGTTAGATCTTTAATTATCTTCTCTTATTAGATTTTTCGTCGTCCTTGTGCCCTTTGAAAGTTCTTGTAGGAACGAATTCACCTAACTTGTGTCCAACCATATCTTCAGTTATATAAACTGGCACATGTTTTCTTCCATCATGTACAGCTATTGTATGTTCAACCATTTGTGGGAATATAGTTGAAGATCTTGACCAAGTCTTTATAACTTCTCTATTTCCAGAAGCATTCATATCTTCTATCTTCTTTAAAAGTCTTGCATGTATAAAAGGTCCTTTTTTAGTTGATCTTGACATTTTATTTCCTCCTTTCGAGCAAAAATAAATCTATTACTTAGTTCTTCTTGATACGATTAACTTATCAGAAGCTTTATTTTTCTTTCTAGTTTTATATCCAAGTGCTGGTTTACCCCAAGGAGTAACTGGATTAGCTCTACCTATTGGAGATCTACCTTCCCCTCCACCGTGTGGATGGTCACAAGGGTTCATTACAGAACCTCTAACTGTAGGTCTTATACCCATATGTCTTTTTCTACCAGCTTTACCTATAACAACGTTACCGTGTTCTAAGTTTCCAACTTGTCCTATTGTAGCTTTACAATTTATGCTTACTAATCTCATTTCACCTGATGGTAATCTTAGTAATGCTGTTTTTCCTTCTTTAGCCATTAATTGAGCAGATGCTCCAGCAGATCTAACTAACTGAGCTCCTTTTCCTGGCTTTAATTCAACGTTGTGTACTACTGTACCAACTGGCATATCTTTTAATGCCATTGCGTTACCTGGCTTTATATCAGCTTCTGGTCCTGATAATATAGTATCTCCAACTTGTATTCCAACTGGAGCTAGTATATATCTTTTTTCACCGTCAGCATAGTTTAATAATGCTATGTTAGCAGTTCTATTTGGATCATACTCAACAGTAGCAACCTTAGCAGGTATTCCATCTTTATTTCTCTTGAAATCTATTATTCTATATTTTCTTCTGTTTCCTCCACCTCTGTGACGAACAGTTATTTTACCATGTACGTTTCTTCCAGAATTCTTTTTTAATGAAACTAAAAGAGATCTTTCTGGTTCATTACAAGTTATTTCATCAGAAACTAAAACTGTCATTTGTCTTAAGGCAGGAGAAGTTGGTCTAAACTTTTTTATAGCCATCTGTTTTCCCTCCTTTGTTTATTAAGGTTAATTACATACCTTGGAAGAATTCTATTTCTTTACTATCAGCAGCTAACTTAACTACTGCTTTCTTGAAACTTGCAGTTCTTCCTTCGTTTCTACCCATTCTCTTAACTTTTCCATCGTAGTTTAAAGTATTTACTTTATCAACTTTAACTCCGAATATGCTTTCTACAGCTTTCTTTATTTCAGTTTTGTTTGCGCTTTTAGCAACAACAAAAGTGTATTTCTTCTCAACCATTTCAGTCATACTTTGTTCAGTTACAACTGGTTTCATTATTATATCATGTGGATTAGTCATTATGCGTACACCTCCTCCACTTTCTTAACTGCATCTGTAGTTATTACGAAAGTATCGTACTTTAATATGTCATAAACGTTTATAGTGTTAACTGTAGCAGCTTGAACACCTTCTATGTTTCTAGCTGATTTTACAACGTTCTCGTTCTTTTCAGCTGTTACTACTAAAGCTTTCTTAGAAGCATTTATGTTCTTTAATATTTGAACGAATTCTTTAGTTTTTGGAGCTTCCATGTTTAAAGCATCTAAAACTATTATTTCGTTGTTTTGAACTTTAGATGATAAAGCTGATTTTATAGCTAATCTTCTAACTTTCTTTGGTAAAGTGTAGCTGTAATCTCTTGGCTTAGGTGCAAAAGCAACTCCTCCACCAACCCATTGTACAGCTCTTATAGAACCTTGTCTTGCTCTACCAGTTCCTTTTTGTTTCCAAGGTTTTCTTCCGCCACCTCTAACTTCTGCTCTAGTTTTAGCAGATTGAGTACCTTGTCTCTTGTTTGCTAATTGATTTTTAACTACTTCGTATAATACGTGCTCGTTAACTTCAACACCGAATATAGCTTCTGCTAATTCGATTTCTCCAACATTTTGTCCATTAACATTTAATATATTTAATTTTGGCATTGTGCTTCCTCCTTTCTTAGGTTAGTTATTATTTAGAAGCCTTTACTGCTTCTTTTATAGTTACTACTGAACCTTTAGCTCCTGGTATAGCACCCTTAACTAATATAAGGTTCTTATCAGCATCTACTCTAACTACTTCTAAGTTTTGAACAGTTACTGTAACGCTACCCATGTGACCAGCAAGTTTTTTGTTTTTGAAAACTCTACCTGGGAAAGAACATGCTCCCATTGAACCTGGTCTTCTGTGGTATCTAGAACCGTGAGATTCAGGACCTCTTGATTGACCATGTCTCTTTATTGGACCTTGGAATCCCTTACCTTTACTTGTTCCAGTAACATCTATCATTTCTCCAGCTGCAAATATATCAGCTTTCATTTCTTGTCCTACTGTGAACTCTTCTACTGAATCCATTCTGAATTCTTTTAAGTGTTTCTTTAATACGTTAGCAGCAGCAAGATGTCCTTTTTGAGGCTTGTTTAAAGATTTCTCTTTAGCATCTACAAAACCTACTTGAACTGCATTGTATCCTTCTTTTTCTGTTGTTTTTATTTGAGTAACCACTACTGGTCCTGCTTCAACAACAGTTACAGGTACTACATTCCCTGCTTCAGTGAATATTTGAGTCATTCCTAACTTTTTTCCTAATATTCCTTTCATATCGCACCTCCTATAATCTTACAGCGGATTATGATTTCTCATAATCATTCTAAGATAGTTGCCTTATAGGATCGTATCTTAGAGGCTTATCTTATAACTTTATTTCTATATCAACACCAGCTGGTAAGTCTAACTTCATTAATGAGTCAACTGTCTTAGGTGTTGGGTTTGCTATGTCTATTAATCTCTTATGAGTTCTCATTTCGAATTGCTCTCTAGAGTCCTTATACTTGTGTACAGCTCTTAATATAGTTACAACTTGCTTTTCAGTTGGTAGTGGCACAGGTCCTGAAACTTGTGATCCAGCTTTTTTAGCAGTTTCAACTATTTTAGCAGCTGAAAAATCTAATAATTTGTGATCATATGACTTTAATCTTATTCTTATTTTTCCATTGTTAGCCATTTTAGTTTCCCTCCTTTATCGTACGTTTAATTTTTTTGGTTACGCACGACTGATACCGATACACAGTTCCGGGTGTGTTGTGTTTTTTTAAAAATCGGCATCTCGTCGCCTATCTCTAGGATATTACTTTACTTGTCTTTCATTTCGCATCTCTCAAGCACACTATTATAGTTTATATTATTTTTTACTTTTTTTCAAGTTTTTTTTATAATTTTACAAAATATTTTTTGTATGTAAAACTTACTACAAATTTTGTGTTGAGAATCTTAACGGGTACTAAGATAGTATATATTCTTTCAGCAATTTTGTCAATGATTTTTATTTTTTATAATAATTAAATAAAATTTTCAATTTATCTTAATTTCCACTTTATAAAAAACACTTCTTACTTACATTCTTTATATCTTTTTAAAAAACATTTCTAATTTCTTTAGTTACATAAAAAAGAGGAAGATGATAAACATCTTCCTCTTATATATAGTGGATAATAGATTACTCTATTATAGAAGCAACAACACCTGATGCTACTGTTCTTCCACCTTCTCTTATTGCGAATCTTAATCCTTCTTCTATTGCTATTGAGTTTATTAACTCTATAGTCATTTGGATGTTATCTCCAGGCATAACCATTTCTACACCTTCTGGTAACTTACAAGCTCCTGTTACGTCAGTTGTTCTGAAGTAGAATTGTGGTCTGTATCCATCGAAGAATGGAGTATGTCTTCCACCTTCTTCTTTCTTTAATACGTATACTTCTGCATTGAACTTAGTGTGAGGCTTAACAGTTCCTGGCTTAGCTAAAACTTGTCCTCTTTCTATTTCATTTCTTTGTATACCTCTTATTAATGCTCCTATGTTATCTCCAGCTTGCGCTTGGTCTAATAACTTTCTGAACATTTCTACTCCTGTTACTACTAATTTTCTTGGCTCTTCAGCTAAACCTACTAGTTCAACTTCGTCTTGAACCTTTAATATTCCTCTTTCAACTCTACCTGTAGCAACTGTTCCTCTACCTGTTATAGAGAATACGTCTTCTACTGGCATTAAGAAATCTTTATCTACATCTCTCTCTGGAGCTGGTATATATTCGTCTATTTGCTCGAATAATTCAACTATTTTATCTCCCCACTCTGAAGAAGAATCTTGTAATGCCATTAAAGCAGATCCTCTTACTATTGGAGTGTCATCTCCTGGGAACTCGTACTCATTTAATAAGTCTCTAACTTCCATTTCAACTAACTCTAATAATTCTTCATCGTCTACCATATCACATTTGTTTAAGAATACTACTATGTATGGTACACCAACTTGTCTTGATAATAATATATGCTCTCTTGTTTGAGGCATTGGTCCATCAGTTGCAGAACAAACTAATATAGCACCATCCATTTGAGCAGCACCTGTTATCATGTTCTTAACGTAGTCAGCGTGTCCTGGGCAGTCAACGTGAGCGTAATGTCTGTTTGGAGTCTCATATTCAACGTGAGCAGTTGATATTGTGATTCCTCTTTCTCTTTCTTCTGGAGCTTTATCTATATTAGCGAAATCTACTGCTTCCCCTAATTGATATCTATCGTATAATGTTTTTGTTATAGCTGCAGTTAATGTAGTTTTACCGTGGTCAACGTGACCTATTGTTCCTATATTAACGTGTGGCTTGTTTCTTTCAAATTTAGCTTTAGCCATTTTGAATTCCTCCCTTTAATATTGGTTTTATTTTTTGTAAGACGAGGATTCCCTCGCCTTATTTTTTTATTATATACAAAATTAATTAAATTAATTAATTATTTACCTTCAGCTATTTTCTTAGCAACTGAAGCTGGAACTTGCTCATAATGGTCGAATATCATAGTGTATGTTGCACGACCTTGAGTAGAAGATCTTAACTCTGTAGAGTATCCAAACATTTCTGAAAGTGGAACGAATGCATTTATAACTTGTGCACCAGATCTAGCTTCCATACCTTGGATTAAACCTCTCTTAGAGTTTAATCCACCCATAACGTCTCCCATGTATTCTTCTGGAGTAACAACTTCAACTTTGAAGTATGGCTCAAGTAATACAGAGTTTCCTCTCTTAAGAGCGTCCTTCATAGCCATTGATCCTGCCATCTTGAATGCCATTTCTGAAGAGTCAACCTCATGATATGATCCATCGTATAACTCAACAGCAACGTCAACAACTGGGTATCCAGCAACTATACCTGAAGCCATAGCTCCTTGTATACCTGCATCTGTTGGTCCAACGTACTCTTTCGGTACAGATCCACCAACAGTTTTGTTTTCAAATTTATATCCTTCACCTGGTTCTTGAGGATTAACTCTGATCTTAACGTGACCATATTGTCCTCTACCACCTGATTGCTTAGAGTACTTGTACTCAACATCAACTGGTTGAGTTATAGTTTCTCTATAAGCAACTTGTGGAGCACCAACGTTAGCTTCAACTTTAAATTCTCTTAATAATCTGTCTACTATTATCTCTAAGTGTAATTCACCCATACCACCGATTATAGTTTGTCCAGTTTCTTCATCAGTTCTAACTCTGAAAGTTGGATCCTCTTCAGCTAACTTTTGAAGAGCAACACCCATCTTTTCTTGAGCAGCTTTTGATTTAGGCTCTATAGCAACATCTATAACTGGCTCAGGGAATTCCATAGATTCAAGTATTATTGGGTTAGCTGGATCACATAAAGTATCTCCAGTAGTAGTATCTTTTAATCCTACTGCTGCAGCTATATCCCCTGCATATACTATAGATATTTCTTCTCTAGTATTAGCATGCATTTGTAGTATACGTCCTATTCTCTCTCTCTTACCTTTAGTAGCATTCAGGATATAAGAACCACTTTCTAGTGTTCCTGAGTAAACTCTGAAGAATGCTAACTTCCCAACGAATGGGTCAGTCATTATTTTGAATGCTAAAGCTGAGAATGGTTCTTCATCAGATGAATGTCTTTCTGCTTCTTCTCCATCTTCTAATATACCTTTTATAGAAGCTATATCAGTTGGAGCTGGTAAGTAGTCTATAACAGCATCTAATAATAACTGAACACCTTTGTTCTTGTAAGCAGATCCACAGAATACTGGATTAAGTTCACAAGCTATTGTAGCCTTTCTTATAGCAGCTTTTAATTCTTCTATAGTTGGCTCTTCACCTTCAAGATATTTCATCATTAACTCTTCGTCAGTTTCAGCTACTGCTTCAACCATTTTTTCTCTCCACTCTTGAGCTAATTCTTTCATATCTTCTGGTATTTCAGTTATTTCTATTTCAATACCTAAGTCATCTTTATAGATATGAGCTTTCATTTCTAATAAGTCAACTTCACCTTCTAACCAATCTTCCTTACCTATTGGTAATTGCATTGGTACAGCATTTGCACTTAATCTGTCTTTCATCATTTGTACAACATTGTAGAAATCTGCACCCATGATGTCCATCTTATTTACGAATGCTATTCTAGGTACACCGTAGTTATCAGCTTGTCTCCATACATTCTCAGATTGAGGCTCAACCCCACCCTTAGCACAGAATACAGCAACTGATCCATCAAGAACTCTTAGAGATCTTTCAACCTCAACTGTAAAGTCGACGTGACCTGGTGTATCTATTATGTTTATTCTATGGTCTTTCCATGCAGCAGTAGTAGCAGCAGAAGTTATTGTTATACCTCTCTCCTTCTCTTGCTCCATCCAGTCCATTTGAGAAGCTCCTTCGTGAGTTTCTCCTATTTTATGAGTTTGCCCTGTATAGAATAGGATTCTTTCTGTAGTAGTAGTTTTTCCAGCATCTATATGAGCCATGATTCCTATATTTCTAGTTCTTTCTAAAGGAAACTTTCTAGCCATGATTCTCCTCCTTACGACATCCTAATCTAATAAAAGGATATCAAATATATCCTATTATTAGAATCTGTAATGAGCAAATGCTTTATTAGCTTCTGCCATCTTATGAGTATCTTCTTTCTTCTTAACAGAAGCTCCTGTATTGTTAGCAGCATCCATTATTTCTTTAGCTAGCTTTTCAACCATACCTTTTTCACCACGAGCTCTAGTATAGTTTACTAACCATCTTAATCCTAAAGTTTGTCTTCTTTCAGGTCTAACCTCAACTGGAACTTGGTAGTTAGCTCCACCAACTCTTCTAGCTTTAACCTCTAAAACAGGCATTATATTTTCCATAGCTGCTTCGAAAATTTCTAAAGCATTTTCTCCAGTTTTTTCAGCGATTATCTCGAAAGCATCATATACTATCTTTTGAGATTTCCCTTTTTTCCCATCTATCATTAAGTTATTTATTAACTTAGTTACTACCTTACTTCCGTATAATGGATCTGGTAAAACTTCTCTTTTTGGAACATTACCTTTTCTTGGCATTTTGCTTCCCTCCTTAATTATTTAATCTTAAATCATAGGTACTCGACATCATATAAAACGCCGTGATGCCATAAATATTTATATATTTAAAGCACCGAACTATAATTGATTTTTAATTGCTTATTTTTTTGCAGGTTTAGGTCTCTTAGCACCGTACTTAGATCTAGCTTGCATTCTCTTATCAACACCAGCTGTATCTAATGTACCTCTTAATATGTGGTATCTAACCCCTGGAAGGTCTTTAACTCTTCCTCCTCTTATAAGAACAACACTATGTTCTTGTAAGTTATGTCCTTCTCCTGGTATATAAGCAGAAACTTCTATACCGTTAGTTAATCTAACTCTGGCAACTTTTCTTAAAGCTGAGTTAGGTTTCTTAGGAGTAAATGTTTTAACTGAAGTACAAACCCCTCTTTTTTGTGGAGCACTAGTATCAGTTGATTTCTTGTGTAAAGAATCGTATCCTTTTTGTAATGCTGGAGCAGTAGATTTCTTCTCTATCGCTTTTCTTCTCTTACGAACTAATTGGTTAATTGTTGGCATCATCTGCACCTCCTTCCAAATTTTTCGATCTTAAATGACCGCCAACTACATCAATATGAACTCATATTGATATAATATGTAGCAAATCTGCTACAATGCAATAAATGTCTATAACACACATTTGTGGTTTTAGCTCTTTAGTTTGGTGCATATTATTATGCTTTTTATTAGTTAAAATAAAATATATTTAAAATATTACTAAGAGCTTGGCCCTTAGTAATATTTAATATCTTTACTTCACATACCTTTACATTTTAGCATCAGCGACACCTTATGTCAAGGATGTTTAGTTTATATAACAAAGTAAAATTATTCTTCTATTTTTTCAACTGCTATATTTTTGTATCTCTTCATTCCTGTTCCTGCTGGTATTAACTTACCTATTATAACATTTTCTTTAAGACCTATTAAGTGATCTTCTTTTCCTTTTATAGCAGCTTCTGTTAATACTCTAGTAGTTTCTTGGAATGATGCAGCTGATAAGAAAGATTCTGTTGCAAGAGATGCTTTAGTTATACCAAGTAAAACTCTCTTAGCTGATGCAGGTCTTAAACCTTGAGCTTCAGCTTCTTCATTTGTTTTATTGAATGTAAGAACATCTTCATATCCTCCTGGTAATAAATCAGTATCACCTGGATCTTCAACTTTAACTTTAGATAGCATTTGTCTAACAATTACCTCTATATGTTTATCGTTGATGTCAACCCCTTGCATTCTATAAACTCTTTGAACTTCTTTAACAACATAGTCTTGAACACCTTCAATACCTTTAACTCTTACTATATCATGAGGATTTATTGATCCTTGAGTTAAAGCTTCTCCAGCTTCTACAAATTGACCATTTTTAACTCTTAATCTTGAACCATATGGTATAGCATATACTTGTGCTTCACCTTGTTCTGGAACTACTGTAACTTCTTTTCTCTTACCAGTTTCATCTATTTCTACTCTACCTGGTACTTCAGTTATTGTAGCAAGACCTTTTGGCTTTCTAGCTTCAAATAATTCCTCTACCCTTGGAAGACCTTGTGTTATATCTCCTCCGGCAACCCCACCTGTATGGAATGTACGCATTGTAAGCTGAGTACCAGGTTCACCGATTGATTGAGCAGCTATTATACCAACAGCTTCTCCTATATTAACTTCTTTACCAGTAGCTAAGTTTCTACCATAACACTTAGAACATACTCCATGGTTAGTTTTACAATTAAGAACTGTTCTTATCTTAACTATTTCTATTCCCGCTTCTATAATCTTTTCAGCTTGATCTTCTTGTATCATAGAATCAGCTTCAACGATTACCTCACCTGTTTCTGGGTGAACTACAGGATCTATAGTGTATCTTCCCACTATTCTATCATATAATTCTTCTATTACTTCATTTCCATCTTTTATTGCAAAGATTTCTGTATCTTCTGTTGTCCCACAATCAACATCTCTAACAATAACATCTTGACTGACATCAACAAGTCTTCTTGTTAAGTATCCTGAGTCAGCTGTACGCAGAGCTGTATCGGCAAGACCCTTTCTAGCTCCATGTGAAGATGTAAAGTATTCAAGTACTGATAAACCTTCACGGAAGTTAGATTTAACTGGTATTTCAACTGTCTTACCAGATGCATTGGCCATCAGACCACGCATACCAGCTAACTGTCTTATCTGGTTCTTAGAACCTCTGGCTCCAGAGTGAGCCATTATGAAGATGTTGTTTAATCTATCTAGGTTAGCCATAAGAGCATCTGTAACTTTTTCAGTAGTTTCTGTCCAAGTTTCTATTACTCTCTCATATCTTTCCTCGTTAGATATAAGACCTCTTCTATATGCTTTTTCATATTTATCAACCTTACCTTCAGCTTCAATTATATAACCTTTCTTAGCTTCTGGTATTTTCATATCTGCAACAGCAACAGTTATACCACCTCTTGTAGAATATTTAAATCCTAAAGATTTTATATGGTCTAACATCTCAGCAGTTACTGTGTTTCCATGCTTTCTGAAACACTTATCTATTATTTTTCCTAAAGACTTTTTATCTGCTAAGAAATCTACTTCTAAAGCAAATTTGTCTTCGTTTCTATCAACGAATCCTAAGTCTTGAGGTATATTTTCATTAAATATAAATCTACCAACAGTTGCTTCTACTAATTGAGTTCCAACACCCTCAACAGTTCTTCTTACTTTAACTAGTGAGTGTAATGTAACCGCCTTATTATCATAAGCAAGCATCATTTCATTATAATCTTTGAAGACCATTCCAGTACCTCTAGCACCTTCTTGAGCTTCTATTGTTAAGTAGTAGCATCCTAGAACCATATCCTGAGAAGGAGTAGTTATAGGAGAACCATCTTTAGGAGCAAGTATGTTATTTATAGATAACATTAAGAATCTTGCCTCAGCTTGAGCTTCAACAGATAAAGGAACATGTACCGCCATTTGGTCACCATCGAAGTCAGCGTTGTACGCTGTACATACTAATGGATGTAATTTTATAGCTTTTCCTTCAACTAAAACTGGTTCAAATGCTTGTATACCTAATCTATGAAGAGTCGGAGCACGGTTAAGCATTACTGGATGTCCTTCTATAACATCTTCTAATACATCCCAAACTTCCGGCTTAACTTTTTCTACTATAGATTTTGCACTCTTTATGTTGTGTGCATATCCTTCTTTAACTAATCTATCCATAACGAATGGCTTGAATAATTCAAGAGCCATCTTCTTAGGAAGACCACATTGATAGAATTTAAGTTCCGGTCCAACAACTATAACAGAACGTCCTGAGTAGTCAACACGCTTACCAAGTAAGTTTTGACGGAAACGTCCTTGCTTACCTTTAAGCATATCTGATAACGACTTTAATGGTCTATTTCCTGGTCCAGTTACTGGTCTACCTCTTCTACCATTGTCTATTAAAGCATCTACAGCTTCTTGAAGCATTCTCTTCTCATTTCTTACAATGATGTCTGGAGCTCCAAGCTCTAATAATCTCTTTAATCTGTTATTTCTATTTATAACTCTTCTGTATAAGTCATTTAAGTCAGATGTTGCAAATCTTCCTCCATCTAATTGAACCATCGGTCTTAAATCAGGTGGTATAACTGGAATAGCATCTAATATCATCCACTCTGGTTTATTTCCAGATTTCTTAAATGCTTCTACAACTTCTAATCTTCTTATAGTCCTAACTCTTTTTTGACCTGTACTATCTTTTAGTTCAGCTCTTAATTCTTTACTTTGTTGCTCTAAGTCTATGTTTTTTAAAAGCTTCTTAACAGCTTCAGCACCCATTCCTACTTCGAAAGTATTATATCCATACTTTTCTACAGCAGTTCTGTATTCTTTTTCTGTTAATAATTGCTTTTCATTTAATCCAGTTTCACCAGGATTGGTTACTACATAAGATGCAAAGTATAATATTTTTTCTAACGATCTAGGAGACATATCAAGTAGAAGTCCCATTCTACTTGGTATCCCTTTGAAGTACCAGATATGAGACATAGGAGCTGCTAGCTCTATATGTCCCATTCTTTCTCTTCTTACCTTCGCCTTAGTTACTTCTACTCCACATCTATCACAAACAACACCTTTATATCTAACTCTTCTGTACTTTCCACAGTGACACTCCCAGTCCTTTTGTGGTCCAAATATTCTTTCACAGAAAAGACCATCTTTCTCAGGCTTAAGTGTACGGTAGTTTATTGTTTCAGGCTTTTTTACTTCTCCTCTAGACCATTGTCTTATTTTTTCTGGAGAAGCCAATGCTATTTTTATTGACTCGAAATTGTTTAGTTCAAACAAGGAGTTCTCTCCCTTCTATTTGAGATTTACTTAAAATAAGAAACTATATATCAAAGTCTTCATCGTCGTAATTTAAATCTTCGTAAACTACGTCTTCTTCAAATTCTAATTCTTCTACTTCTTCTGATGTTTCAAGATTATCTATTTCTTCAACTATGCTATTTTCTTCAAGTTCGCTTATGTTTTCCATAACATCTAATTCAAACTCTTTAGCATCCTCATCTATATCTATAGACTCTCTTACTTCTATTTCTTGATCTTCTTCTGTTAATACTTTTACATCTAAGCATAAACTTTGAAGTTCTTTTATTAAAACTTTAAATGATTCTGGTATACCTGGTTCAGGTATATTTTCACCTTTAACGATAGCTTCGTAAGTTCTAACACGTCCTACAACGTCATCTGACTTAACTGTAAGAATTTCTTGAAGTATGTGAGCAGCACCATATGCTTCTAATGCCCAAACCTCCATCTCTCCGAATCTCTGACCACCGAATTGTGCTTTACCACCAAGCGGTTGTTGAGTTACTAAAGAGTATGGTCCTGTACTTCTTGCATGTAACTTATCATCAACTAAGTGATGTAGTTTTAACATGTACATGTATCCAACTGTAATTCTATTGTCAAACGCATCTCCGGTTCTACCATCATATAAAGTTACTTTTCCATCTTCTGGGTATCCTGCTTCTACTAATGCTTTTCTTATATCAGGCTCTTTCGCTCCATCAAATACTGATGTAGCTACATGCCATCCTAAAGTTTTAGCAGCAAGACCTAAATGAACCTCAAGAACCTGTCCGATGTTCATACGAGATGGTATACCTTGTGGGTTAAGAACTATATCAAGTGGTTGACCATTTTCCATGAACGGCATATCTTCTTCAGGTAATACTCTTGAGATAACCCCTTTATTACCATGACGTCCGGCCATTTTATCTCCAACTCTTATTTTTCTCTTCTTAGCTATATAACATCTAACTAATTCATTCACTCCTGGAGATAAATCATCTCCATTTTCTCTTGTGAATACTTTTACGTCAACTATTATACCAGATTCTCCATGAGGTACTTTTAATGAAGTATCTCTAACTTCTCTAGCTTTTTCTCCGAATATAGCACGAAGTAATCTTTCCTCTGCAGTAAGTTCTGTTTCTCCTTTAGGAGTTACTTTACCTACTAATATATCTCCAGAGTCAACTTCTGCACCTATTCTGATTACACCTCTTTCGTCTAAGTTCTTTATAGCACTTTCTCCGACGTTAGGTATATCTCTAGTTATTTCTTCTGGTCCTAGTTTAGTATCTCTAGCTTCACATTCATATTCTTCTATATGAATAGTAGATAGTCTATCTTCTTTTACAAGTCTTTCATTTATTAAGATAGCATCCTCATAGTTGTAACCTTCCCATGTCATGAATGCTATGAAGCAGTTTCTTCCTAAAGCTACTTCTCCCATTTCAGTAGATGGTCCATCAGCTATAACATCTCCAGCTTCTATCTTATCATTTTTATTTATTATAGGAGTTTGATTTATACAAGTACCTTGGTTTGAACGCTTAAACTTAAGTAACTTATATCTATCTTTATTTCCATCTTCTCTTCTTATGATTATCTCTTCTGCACTTACTTTTTCTGCTATACCAGCATTTTTAGCAACTACAACTGCTCCAGAGTCTTTAGCAGCTCTATATTCAACACCTGTACCTATGATAGGTGCTTCTCTTCTTACTAGTGGTACTGCTTGACGTTGCATGTTTGATCCCATAAGCGCACGGTTGGCGTCATCATTCTCTAAGAATGGTATCATAGCTGTTGCTATAGACACAACTTGCTTAGGAGATATATCCATGTAGTCAACTTTTTCAGTAGGAACTAATTCCATGGCACCATTTACAGTTCTACATACAACTCTGCTGTTTACGAATGCATCATTATCATCTAAAGGCTCATTTGCTTGAGCTCTTATGAATAAATCTTCTTCGTCAGCTGTTAAGTAATGTATTTCATCTGTAACTTTTCCGCTCTCCTTATCATATTTTCTATAAGGAGACTCTATAAATCCAAATTCATTTATTTTAGCATATGTTCCTAGAGAGTTTATAAGACCGATGTTTGGTCCCTCTGGAGTCTCTATCGGACACATTCTTCCGTAGTGAGAATGGTGAACGTCACGAACTTCGAATCCAGCTCTTTCTCTTGAAAGTCCTCCTGGTCCAAGTGCTGATAGTCTTCTCTTGTGAGTTAACTCTGATAATGGGTTTGTTTGGTCCATGAATTGCGATAGCTGAGAACTACCAAAGAATTCTTTTATTGCAGCTGAAACAGGTCTTATGTTTACTAATGCTTGAGGAGTTATAGATTCCATATCTTGAACCGTCATTCTTTCCTTTATAACTCTTTCCATTCTTGAAAGACCTATTCTAACTTGGTTTTGTAGTAATTCACCAACTGATCTTATTCTTCTGTTTCCTAAATGATCTATATCATCTATATTACCTATTCCATAGAATATATTAAATTGGTAGCTTATAGAAGCAATTATGTCATCTAATAATATATGCTTTGGTATAAGTTCTTTCATTCTAGATTTTATAGCTTCTTTTATCTCTTCTTCTTCACTATACTCATCTAAAATTTCTTTTAAAGTTGGGTAGTGAACTTTTTCTTTTATCCTTAAATCGTCTATATCAAAGTTTATATGTGATTTTATATCTACAAAGTTATTCCCTATAACTTTTACAACTTTTTCATCTTCAGTCAATAACTCAACAACATTTATTCCTGAGTTTTGTATAGCAACAGCTACCTCTAAAGATATTTTTTCTTCAGCTTTAACAAATACTTCCCCTGTTTCTGGATTTATAATATCGTTAGCTGAAATTTTGTTCATTATTCTATAGCATAATGCAAGTTTTTTGTTAAACTTGTATCTACCAACTTTAGCTAAGTCATATCTCTTAGCATCAAAGAATAATGCATTTAATAATGATGATGCACTTTCTACTGTTGGAGGTTCACCTGGTCTTAATTTTTTGTATATTTCTATAAGACCTTCTTCAACAGTTTTTGTGTTATCTTTTTCTAATGTAGCCATTAATCTTTCATCTTCGCCTAATAGCTCTATTATTTCTGCATCTGAACCTATTCCAAATGCTCTTAATAAGACTGTAACAGGTTGTTTTCTTGTTCTGTCAACTCTTACAGATATAACATCATTAGAATCAGTTTCGTATTCTAACCACGCACCTCTGTTTGGTATAACAGTAGATGATATAAGTCTTTTACCTGACTTATCCATTTCTTGAGCATAGTAAACTCCAGGAGATCTAACTAACTGACTTACTATAACTCTTTCTGCTCCGTTTATTATGAAAGTTCCCTTTTCTGTCATTAAAGGGAAGTCACCCATAAATACTTCTTGTTCTTTTATTTCACCTGTTTCTTTATTTATAAGTCTTACTTTAACTTTTAGAGGTGCACAATATGTTGCATCTCTTTCTTTACATTCTTCTATGTCATACTTCGGTTTCTCGTCTAAAGAATAATCAACAAATTCTAATATAAGATTACCTGTATAATCTTCTATAGGTGAAATGTCTTCAAACACTTCTTTTAAACCTTCTTTTAAAAACCACTCATAGGAATCGCATTGTATTTCTATAAGATTTGGTACATCAGCTATCTCTTTTATTTTTGAGTAGCTCATTCTAGTTCTCTTACCTATCGTGACAGGATGTGGCATTCACTTTTCACCTCTCAATAATTAAAAATAAAACCATAGTTTATTCTAACGCATCTAATAATTCTAACATAATTGCAAGCTTTTTTCAATATATAACTTTTATGTATATGCATAATATTAGCTTTTTTTGTTCGACATAAAACATGCATTATTTATTATGTTCAAAAAATCATTCTCTAATTCGCTTTTTTAAAAAATATACTGTTATTTTTTGTATTTTAGGAAAAAAAAAGATGCCCTAAAGGACATCTTCTTTAAAAGAAAACTACTTAACTTCTACTGAAGCTCCAGCAGCTTCTAACTTTTCTTTCATTTGTTCAGCTTCATCTTTAGAAACTGCTTCTTTTAATGTCTTAGGAGCATTATCAACTAATTCTTTAGCTTCTTTTAATCCTAATCCAGTTATTTCTCTAACAGCTTTTATAACTCCAACTTTTGAAGATCCAGCACTTGTTAATACTAAATCAAACTCAGTTTTCTCTTCAGCAGCTCCACCAGCAGCAGCACCAGCCATCATAACTGGAGCTGAAGCAGATACTCCGAATTTCTCTTCTGCAGCTTTAACTAATTCATTTAATTCTAAAACTTTCATGTTTTCTATAGCTTCTAATATTTGTTCTATTGTCATTGTTAGCACCTCCGAATTATATTCTTTTCAATTAATAATTGTTATTTTTTTCTTATTCTTAAGTTTTAAGCTATTATTAAGCTTCTTGACCTTCTTGCTTCTTAATCATTGCATCTAATAAGTATGCAAAGTTTGATACTGGAGCTTTTAAGCTTCCAAGTAATTTAGCAAGAAGTACTTCTCTTGATGGTATGTTAGCGAATGCAACGATATCTTCTTTACCGTAGAATTCTCCTTCAACTACACCCATTTTTAATTCCATTTTTGGATGAGAATCCATAAATTCTTTTATTATTCTAGCTGGAGCAACTGGATCTTCGTATCCGAATGCTATCGCATTTGTTCCTACTAATAATTCGTCATTGAATTGTTCTATACCAACTTCTTTAGCTGCTTTTCTAACTAAAGTGTTTTTATATACTTTGTATTCAACACCAGCTTCTCTCATTTTCTTTCTTAATTCAGTTACTTCTTCAACTGTTAATCCTTTGTAATCAACAACTATAGCAGAAGAAGAGTTTTGTAACTTCTCAACTATTTCAGCAACAACATGTGATTTTACTTCTATAGCTTTTCTCATCTGGTCAGCACCTCCTTCATCCGATAGGTTTTATCTGCCGCAACTTATAAAAGCTTTTGTAATCATATAGACATACAAAAGCTTTAGCATCAAAATTTATCTAAAACCTCGGTAGGATATTAAGCTTAAAGCACCTACTGTCTACGGCAAATCTATTCTTTTTTATTTATTAACGAATATTATTTTAACATCGTTATTTATCAATGTCAAGCTTTTATTATTCAGCTATTTTAGCAGGATTAACTTTAACTCCTGGTCCCATAGTTGAAGTAACAGCTACGCTCTTTAAGTATTGTCCCTTAGCAGCAGCAGGCTTAGCCTTAACTATAGCATCCATTAATGCAGCAAAGTTTTCAGTTAACTTTTCTCCACCGAAAGATACTTTTCCTACTGGAACGTGTATTATGTTAGTTTTATCTAATCTATATTCAACTTTACCAGCTTTTATTTCATCTATAGCCTTAGCTACATCGAAAGTAACTGTTCCTGATTTAGGGTTTGGCATTAAACCTTTAGGTCCTAATACTCTACCTAATCTACCTACTACACCCATCATGTCTGGAGTAGCAACAACTACATCAAATTCAAACCAGTTTTCACCTTGTATTTTTTGTACTAAATCTTCAGCACCTACAAAGTCAGCACCAGCATTTGTAGCTTCTTCAGCTTTTGCACCTTTAGCAAAAACTAAAACTCTTTTAGTTTTACCAGTTCCGTGTGGTAATACAACCGCACCTCTTACTTGTTGGTCAGCGTGTCTTGAGTCAACACCTAATTTTATATGAGCTTCTACAGTCTCATCAAACTTAGCAGTAGCAACTTCTGCAACTAAAGCTAAAGCTTCTGAAGCATCGTATAATCTAGTTCTATCTATCTTATTTAAAGCTTCTACGTATTTTTTACCTTTTTTAGCCATTTTCATGTCCTCCTTGTGGTTATATTGGTTTTTTACCTCCCACTTTTTCAAGCGAAGATAACTAATCTAATATTAATTAGTCTTCAACAACGATACCCATACTTCTTGCAGTACCAGCTATCATTCTCATAGCAGATTCTACTGAAGCAGCGTTTAAGTCAGGCATTTTTAACTCAGCTATTTCTCTTACCTTAGCTGAAGATAAAGTAGCAACCTTCTTCTTATTTGGCTCTCCTGAAGCAGTATCTAATCCAGCAGCTTTCTTTAATAATACTGCAGCTGGAGGAGTTTTTGTTATGAAACTGAAAGATCTATCTTGATAAACAGTTATAACAACTGGTATTATCATTCCAGCTTGATCTGCAGTTTTAGCATTGAATTCCTTTGTGAATCCCATTATGTTAACACCGTGTTGTCCTAATGCTGGTCCAACTGGTGGAGCTGGTGTAGCTTTCCCTGCAGGTATTTGTAATTTTATTTGACCTATAACTTTTTTAGCCATTGAGCGCACCTCCTCAGATTATTTATTCTCTAGTTATATTTTTCTATGCCTTTGTAGTCTATTGCAAATAGAGTTTTTTTACCAAAAGCATCTATACACACTTTTACTTCTTTTGATTCCAGGTCTATCTCTTCTATAGTTCCTATTTGTCCTTCAAAAGGACCATTAGCAACCTTTATTACTTCGCCAATTTCAAAATTTATGTCTCCGCTTACTAATTTAGGAACAGCTGTATCTATGCCCATAGCTATTACTTCTTCTTCACTTAAAGGAACTGGCTTAGAACCTGGTCCTACAAATCCAGTAACCCCTTTAGTATTTCTTACGACATACCAAGATTCATCAGTAATAACCATTTTTACTAGTACGTACCCTGGAAATACCTTACGTTGTCTAGTTTTTTCTTTCCCAGTTTTTGTAGTCTCAACTACATCTTCAGTAGGGACAACCACTTGAGTTATGCAATCTTCCATACCTCTAGTTTTAACAGCTTTTTCAATTGTTGCTTTAACTTTATTTTCATGACCTGAATAAGTATGTACTACATACCATCTAGCCTCTTGTAATTCCGACATTCTGATTCTCCCTTTCTATTTTAGTATTAGATTTAGTGCACCAGATAATACACTATCTAAAGCCCATACTAAGATAGTAGCCGAAACAACAACAGTTAAAACAACTCCTGTGTTTTTTAAAAGCTCTTTCTTTGTTGGCCACGTAACTCTTTTTAATTCACTTTTAGTTTCCTTAACATATCTAACGAAACTAAATTTCTTTTTAGTTCTTGGACTTTCATTTATTTGGGCAGCCATTCCACACTCACATCCTTAATAAAAACTATTTTGTTTCTTTATGAGCAGTATGCTTCTTACAGAATCTACAATATTTTTGTAATTCTATTCTATCTGGGTTATTCTTTTTGTTTTTAGTAGTGTTGTAGTTTCTTTGCTTACACTCTGTACATGCTAAAGTTACTTTAACTCTCATCTGCTACACCTCCAACTCGTAAATACAATATATATATTGTTAACTTTATTGCCTACTCTGTATAATAGGTTCAATTTATCGTTTTTGAATCATCACCTCATATAAATTATCACAAATTAGTAGGCATGTCAATGTTTTTGTTAGTTTCAAGTTAAAAAAAGAGGAGGATATCCCCCTCTTTTTTTTAGTTTTTCAAACTTATATTTAAATAACAGAATTACTCTATTATAGAAGCAACAACACCTGATGCTACTGTTCTTCCACCTTCTCTTATTGCGAATCTTAATCCTTCTTCTATTGCTATTGAGTTTATTAACTCTATAGTCATTTGGATGTTATCTCCAGGCATAACCATTTCTACACCTTCTGGTAACTTACAAGCTCCTGTTACGTCAGTTGTTCTGAAGTAGAATTGTGGTCTGTATCCATCGAAGAATGGAGTATGTCTTCCACCTTCTTCTTTCTTTAATACGTATACTTCTGCATTGAACTTAGTGTGAGGCTTAACAGTTCCTGGCTTAGCTAAAACTTGTCCTCTTTCTATTTCATTTCTTTGTATACCTCTTATTAATGCTCCTATGTTATCTCCAGCTTGCGCTTGGTCTAATAACTTTCTGAACATTTCTACTCCTGTTACTACTAATTTTCTTGGCTCTTCAGCTAAACCTACTAGTTCAACTTCGTCTTGAACCTTTAATATTCCTCTTTCAACTCTACCTGTAGCAACTGTTCCTCTACCTGTTATAGAGAATACGTCTTCTACTGGCATTAAGAAATCTTTATCTACATCTCTCTCTGGAGCTGGTATATATTCGTCTATTTGCTCGAATAATTCAACTATTTTATCTCCCCACTCTGAAGAAGAATCTTGTAATGCCATTAAAGCAGATCCTCTTACTATTGGAGTGTCATCTCCTGGGAACTCGTACTCATTTAATAAGTCTCTAACTTCCATTTCAACTAACTCTAATAATTCTTCATCGTCTACCATATCACATTTGTTTAAGAATACTACTATGTATGGTACACCAACTTGTCTTGATAATAATATATGCTCTCTTGTTTGAGGCATTGGTCCATCAGTTGCAGAACAAACTAATATAGCACCATCCATTTGAGCAGCACCTGTTATCATGTTCTTAACGTAGTCAGCGTGTCCTGGGCAGTCAACGTGAGCGTAATGTCTGTTTGGAGTCTCATATTCAACGTGAGCAGTTGATATTGTGATTCCTCTTTCTCTTTCTTCTGGAGCTTTATCTATATTAGCGAAATCTACTGCTTCCCCTAATTGATATCTATCGTATAATGTTTTTGTTATAGCTGCAGTTAATGTAGTTTTACCGTGGTCAACGTGACCTATTGTTCCTATATTAACGTGTGGCTTGTTTCTTTCAAATTTAGCTTTAGCCATTTTGAATTCCTCCCTTTGTATATTTGTTAATGCTTACATTAAGCTTATGCTAAGTATTTTACTATTAATTATTTCTGTTTTCAAGATATTTTTCCAATTTTCTCTTCACTCTTTGTAACGCATTATCAATAGACTTAACATCTCTATCCAATTTATCTGCTATGTATTGATAAGACTTGCCATTTAAGTACAATTCTAAAACTTCTAGCTCCAACTTACTTAAAATTTCATTCATCTTTGATTCTATATTTTTAAGTTCCTCTTTGCTTATTATTAATTCTTCTGGATCAGTAATTATACTTGTTGCTATTATATCTAATAAAGTTCTATCTGATTCTTCATCATATATAGGCTTGTTCAAAGATACATAAGAGTTAAGTGGTATATGTTTTTGTCTTGTTGCTGTTTTTATTGCTGTTATAATTTGCCTTGTTATACATATATCTGCGAAACACTTAAAAGAGTTTGTTTTTGTACCGTCAAAATCTCTTATAGCTTTGTAAAGTCCTATCATACCTTCTTGGATTATGTCTTCTTTATCCGCTCCTACTAAAAAGTATGACTTTGCCTTTGATTTAACAAAGTTTTTATACTTGGTAATTATATACTCAAGTGCTATTGTGTCCCCTTTGTTTGCTTTTAATACTATTTCATATTCATCTTGCTGAGAATTATTTATAAACCCAAAATTATTTTCTTTAGCTACTAACATTTTACTATCCCCCATTACTTAATTTCATAGGTATATTATAGTTTATTAAACTTAGTAATTTCAACGGTTTCTACGAATGTTCTCAAGTTTCGACAAAGTTTCTTTATCTAATCTATCTTCTAACCAATTTCTTTGAATTTTGCGCTCTGACCCTATTTGTTTACTTCTTATCTTGTTTTTGGCGTCTTCTATGTCTAATTTAAGCTCTCTAGCTGATATTCTAGATGCTCCTTTACCTAATACTATTTGCTGTTCAGCATAATCATTTGTAGCTACTTTTACAACATCATACTTAGATAAAGATGTTATATATTTTTCAATATAACTATCTGCTGTTTGATGTTCTTTTGTGTAAACCACTGTTATATATTTTCTATTTTCTATTTTTTCCATAGAGCTTTTAACATTATATGCATCAAAAACAATAATGGCTTTTTGGCCTGAAAATTCTGCATATTCAATGATTATATCAATTAATTTTTCCCTAGATGCATCTAAATCTTCTACTGAAATACGTCTAAGTTCTTCCCATGCATTTATAATATTATATCCATCAATTATTAGATAATGATTAAACTTTCTTTTCATTACCTTATTTAGAGCCTATTCTTTGTTTGAATATTTCATATAAAAGTATACTTCCTGCAACTGATGCATTTAGTGAAGTAACATTTCCTACCATAGGCATTTTTACTATATAGTCACAATTCTTTTTAACAAGCCTTGATATACCAAACCCTTCACTTCCTATTACTAGACCTATAGGCCCTGTTAGGTTTTGCTCATAAAATGTTTGTCCATCCATATCTGCGGCTGCAATCCATAATCCGTGATCTTTTAATGTTTTTATTGTATTAACTATATTAGTTACCTTGCAAACCGGTACGTACTCTACGGCCCCTGCAGATGCCTTTACAACTGTAGGTGTTATATGAACTGATCTTCTCTTTGGAATTATAACTCCATGTGCACCTACTGCATCCGCTGTTCTTATTATTGATCCTAAATTATGAGGATCTGTTATTTCATCTAATATTATAAAAAATGGGTCTTCTCCCTTATCTTTTGCATTTTGAATTAGATCATCTAGTTCAAAATATTTATATTCACTAACATTAGCTATTACACCTTGATGTGAATGACTAGTACTTATTTCATCTAATTTATTTCTATCTACATATTGTATTATTATATTTTTTTCTTTTGCCATTGCAGTTATCTTTTTTATAGAGCCTTCTTTAGCCCCATTCGCTATCATTATTTTATCTATCTCTCTATCGTTTTTTATAGCTTCTATAACTGGGTTTCTACCTTCTATAATTGCCAAACTCTTCACCGCCTATAAATTATTAAACTTTTCTCTTACTTGAACAATATTTCCACAAGTCATTTTTCCTTCTGGACAAGGTCCTTTTATACACTTTGGCCCTATATTCTTAAATAATATAGGAGCTATTAATCTTACCTGTCTTAACATTTCTATAGATAACTCTCTAATTTCCCATTGTGCTCTTTCACAACATCTATGATTAAAGAAGTTATATAAACTTCTAGTATTCATTGTAAATACCATTTTCGTTTCACATGCATTAGGAAAAACATATCTTGCATCTTCTATTGCTTTCTTTTCTGCATTTCTTTTAGCTTCCTTCTCATTTTTTCCACATTTGATTAAATTATTATAATGTTTTTCAAATAATATATCCACTAATTTGTCATAAGCTTCTTGATCTTTATTCATAGCATCTATAAATAATTCTTTAGCTTCCTCGATACTCTCTATTTCAGGAGGAACTATATACTCAAATTGATCTAGCTTAACATATCTTTGACTTTGTTGAGAAAAACTTGCTATACGATGTCTAACAATTTGATGTGAACAACTTCTTGATATCCCTTCTACAGCAAATGTAAATGTGACATGCTCTAACGGAGATTCATGTCCTATATTTATTAACATATTTAAAAATTTTTCTACACTTTCATCAGTTAAATTTTGTTCTATTTCATCTACTCCTACAGATGAATAACATAATTTTGCTGCCATTGATATCACTTTTTCTGGTTCAGGTGTGTGTGCTATTACTTTAACTTTCATGTGTGTACCTCCTTTAATAGTTTATTATATTATTATACATTATTTCGTCTAAAAATGGAGTTTTTTAGATTAACATAAATTTTTATATAAGCATAAAAAAGAGCTAATCTCTACATAGAGATAGCTCTTTTTTATTATATGCTCTCTTCTGTTATTTCAATTGCTTTTTGAATTATATAGTTCAATCTTTCATAATCTTTTTTCATATGAAGATATCCTATTAAAGCTTCAAATCCAGTAGCATTTTTATAGTCTATAATATCCGCATTTTTAGGTGTAGTATGAGACTTTTGATTACGTCCTCTTTTATATATTCTGTGTTCTTCTTCAGTCAATGATTCCTCAATAGTAAGAATCACATTTGCTTGAGCCTTAGCTTTTACATATTTTATAGCTGTCTTATGCAAATCATTAACTTTCTTATTTACATTTCTATTTATAAGATACTCCCTTATATGTGATTCATATACAGTATCTCCTAAATAAGCAAGAACCAGTGGTGATACCGTAGCTAAGTTTACATTTTCCATTATTACACCCTTTTCCATTTAGTTCCTTGTCTTGTATCTTCTAAAACAATTCCCATTTCTAATAACTTATTTCTTATTTCATCTGCTAATGCAAAATCTTTATTTTTCTTTGCATCAACCCTATCTTGTATTAACTTTTCTATATCAGCATCTAAAACTTCTTCTTGTTTTTTATTAACTATATTTAAAACATTAGTTAATTCCTCAAATTCAGTTAAGCACATCTTAGCAAACTCTATTGATGACTCTTCATTTACATTAGTGTTTATAAATCTAGCTAATTCAAATATAACACTTATAGCATCAGCTGTGTTTATATCATCATCCATAGCAACTATGAATTTTTCTCTAAATGAATTTAATTCTTCACTTAAACTTTTTTCGTCTTCTTTTATATCTGTTACTTTTAGATTACTTAATGTAAATTCTAATTTTTCTTTTGTATTATATAATCTTTCTAATCCAGCTCTTGACTGAGATAACATTTCATCACTAAAGTTTACTGGATTTCTATAATGAGCTGATAGCATAAAGAATCTTACAACTTCTAAATCATACTTATCTGCTATATCTCTTACTGTAAAGAAGTTACCTTTAGACTTACTCATTTTTTCATTATTTATATTTATATAACCATTGTGTATCCAGTAGTTAGAGAAAGTCTTTCCACTTCTAGCTTCACTTTGAGCTATTTCATTTTCATGGTGTGGGAATGCTAAATCTTGCCCTCCAGCATGTATGTCAATAGTATCTCCTAAGTATCTCTTAGACATAACAGAGCACTCTATATGCCAACCTGGTCTACCTACACTCCATGGACTTTCCCATCCTGGCTCTCCTTCTTTTCTAGGCTTCCATAATACGAAATCCATAGGATGTCTTTTTTGAGAGTTTACTTCTATTCTTGCTCCTGCTTCTAGGTCTTCTTGATTTTGTTTAGATAATTTTCCATATCCTTCAAATTTTTGAGTATCAAAATAAACTTCTCCATTTACTGCATAAGCATATCCTTTTTCTTCTAATTCTTTTATAAATTCTATTATTTCATTGATATTCTCAGTAACTCTTGGATGAACAGTAGCTCTTTTTATTCCTAATCCATCTGCATCTTTAAAATATTCATCTATGTACTTGTCAGCAACTTGCTCCGGAGCTATTCCCTCTTCATTACTTCTTTTTATTATTTTATCATCTACATCAGTAAAGTTTTGAATATATTTTACATCATAACCTCTATATTCTAAATATCTTCTAAATGTATCAAATATTATAAAGGGTCTAGCATTTCCTATATGGAAGAAGTTGTAAACTGTAGGTCCACAAACATACATCTTTACCTTTCCTTCTTCGATTGGTACAAATTCTTCTTTTGTCCTAGTTAACGTATTGTATAACTTCATAATATTCACCTCACCATTGTTTAATTTATAAATCTAACTATATAATCTATTATAATTTATATTCGCCCGAATTAATAGTACTACTATTATACCCTCGGGCTTTTATAAACAAACTATTTAGTTTTAATTAGATCATTTTTTTCTAAAAATTCTATTTTATTAGATACACAATTTAAATATATATCATCATTAATGATTTTCTTATTTTTCATTTTACTAACTATGTCTATGTAGTCTTTACAAAGTTGATCTAGTTCCTCCTTTATTTCGTTAATATCTATACTCATACAATCCTCCTAAAAATATACATTGTTTTAATAATAAACTATTTAAAATATATTTAGTTTAACTGTGCAAAATCCCTTTATTTTTAGGTTGTAATCTTTCTTCAAAAAACTACATAAAAAAAATCTCACCTAATAAAAGGTGAGATTTTTTACTATAATTTTTACTATAATAAATTCTCTTTTACATATTTTATTCTATTTAAACATGTTTGTTTACCTATAACAGCAGCTGCTTTTGGTAAATCTGGACCATGCATTTGTCCAGTTAATACTATTCTAGTTCCCATGAATAAATTTTTACCTTTTATTGCATGTTCTTTTTGTATTTCTTTAAACATCGCCTTAAAGAACTCTTCACTTATTTCGTCTGCAGCATTAATTTTTTCCTCTAATGCATTTATTAATGTTGGCATATGCTCTAATTTTAAGAATTGTTGACATTCTTCTGTTTCTAACTCTACTTTGTCTCCAAAGAATATATTTACGTGATCTGTTACTTCTTTTACATATTGTAATTTTTCTTTAACAACAGAAACCATAGCTTTTACAAATTCATATCTATTTTTAGCATCTTCTTCTGTTATGTATCCAGCTTCTATTAAGAAAGGTATTGCTAAATCAGTTATATATTCATCTGAAGCATCTTTTATATAATGTTGGTTAACCCAATTTAATTTATCTGTATCAAATACTCCTCCACTCTTAGAAACTCTTTCAACAGAGAAGTGTTCTTCTAATTCTTTCATAGTAAATAATTCTTGATTATCTTCTGGAGACCAACCAACTAAAGCAACATAGTTTACTAATCCTTCTGGTAAGTATCCTTTTCTCTTGAAGTCTTCTACAGCAACATCTCCATGTCTTTTACTTAATTTTTTCTTTTCTTTATTAAGTATATTTGGAAGATGCACAAATGTAGGAGCTTCCCAACCAAATGCTTCATATAAATATACATGCTTTGGAGTAGATGATATCCATTCTTCTCCTCTTATAACATGTGTTATTTTCATCATATGGTCATCTACAACAACTGCGAAATGGTATGTTGGGAATCCATCAGTTTTTATAAGTACTTGATCATCTAACTCATCAGTGTTAAATTCAGTTTCTCCTCTTACTAAATCAGTAAACTTTATAACATGATTTTCAGGTAATTTTAATCTTATTACATGTTCTTCACCAGCTGCTAATTTAGCTTCTACTTCTTCTTTTGATAAATTTCTACAATGGCCATCATACTTTGGAGTTTCTCCAGCTTCTTTTTGTTGTTCTCTAACTTCATCTAATCTTTCTTTTGAACAGAAACAGTAGTATGCTTTTCCACTATCTAATAATTCTTGTATATAACCTTTATATATGTCTAATCTTTCAGATTGTATATATGGTCCGTATGGTCCAACTTGAGTTACATTTTTATTTTCATCTAACATAACTCCTTCTGTATGGTTAACTCCTGCCCATGACATTGCTTCTAGCATATTTTCTATTGCACCATCAACAATTCTAGTTCTATCAGTGTCTTCAACTCTTAATATGTATTCTCCACCCATTCTTTTTGCAAATAGATAATTGTATAATGCAGTTCTTAAACTACCTATATGAACAAATCCTGTTGGACTTGGAGCAAATCTTACTCTTACATTCATAACTTTACCTCCTAAAATAATCTTAATATCTATTATAATACCAAACTTAATAAGTATTTATAATAAAAACTTTATATTACTATTACTATAGTTACCCTATTTTTTAAATTTTCCACCTGTGGATAATTGTATTTTTATACAAAATTAAATAGTATATATATCCACATTTTATTCAAAATGTTAATAACTTCGTGGATTATATATACTATTTTAATTTAAACTATCCTAACTTAACTTCATTTTTAGCAAATTCAGCTTTTATTTTATCATTTATTTCGTCTAAAGATATTAACTCTTTTTCTGCTTCGTCTCTTAATTTAAACTCAACTTTTCCATCAGTTATATCTTTACCTACTGTAATTCTCATAGGTATACCTATTAATTCAGAGTCTTTGAATTTTACCCCTACTCTTTCATCTCTATCATCTAATAATGCTTCTACTCCCATAGCTGTTAATTCATTGTATATCTTCTCAGCTGCTTCCATATGCTCAGCTTTCTTAATATTTACAGGAACTACAACTACATGATATGGAGCTATTGCTAAAGGCCATACTATGCCATTGTCATCATTATGTTGTTCTATAACTGCTGCTGCAGTTCTTTCAACACCTATACCATAACATCCCATAACTATTGGTTTACTCTTACCATCTTTATCTATAAATTTAGCTCCCATAGTTTCTGAGTATTTTGTACCTAATTTGAATATATGACCAACTTCAACTCCTCTAGCTATTTCAAGTGGCGCTCCACAACATGTACATTTATCTCCTTCTTGTACATTTCTGAAATCTCCAACTACACCATCAAAATCTCTACTAAAGTTAGCATTTCTTATATGGTAATCAGTTTTATTTCCACCAACCCCTATGTTACTTTGCTCTGCTACTTCTTTATCTATAAATACATAATCTGCTTTCATTCCTATTGGTCCAGCAAATCCAACTTCAGCATTAGTTAATTCTTTTACTACTTCCTCTCTTGCTAAATCAAATTCTATAACTTCACCTATAGCGTTAGCAACTTTAACTTCATTAACGTCTCTATCTCCTCTTACTAAAACAACAACTGTCTTTCCATCTGCTTCATATATTAATGTTTTAGCAAATGTATCTGCTGTTGTATTAAAGAACTCACACAATTGTTCTATAGTAGTTACTCCTGGAGTATGAACTGGTTCTAATTCTCTCATTTCTTCTTTAGCTTTTAAATCATCTACTGAGTTAGCTTTTTCTATGTTTGCTGCATAATCACAACCAGTACAGAATACTATTTCATCTTCACCTACTGGAGATTTAACCATAAACTCCGCTGAAGTCGATCCTCCTATAGCTCCTGAATCAGCTTGAACTGGACTATTTTCTAATCCACATCTTCTAAATATTTCTGTATATGCATCATACATATCTTGATATGATTTATCTAATCCAGCTTCGTCAGTATCAAAGCTATATGCATCTTTCATAGTGAAAGACTTAGTTCTCATTACTCCGAATCTTGGTCTTCTTTCATCTCTATATTTAGTTTGAATTTGATATAAGTTTAAAGGTAATTGTTTATATGAAGTAATCTCTTGTCTTATTATATCTGTGAAAACTTCTTCATGAGTAGGTCCTAAGCAGTAATCTCTAGTATTTCTATCTTTTAATCTAAACATTTCTGCTCCCATTACATCCCATCTTCCAGACTCTTGCCATAATTCAGCTGGAATTAATGCAGAACATAATATTTCTTGACATCCCTTTTTATTTAATTCTTCTCTTATTATATTTTCTATTTTTTTGAAAACTCTTATTCCCATAGGTAATTGATTGTATACCCCTGATGACATTTTCTTTATCATACCAGCTCTCATCATTAACTGATGACTAGTTATCTCTGCATCTGCTGGAACCTCTCTTAAAGTAGGCATAAACATTCTTGACATTTTCATATTTTCTTCCTCCTATTGAATTTTTTTATAATCAAAAAAACCCTTCATCTCAATATAGAGACGAAAGGTTATATTTCCGCGGTACCACTCTAGTTAATTGATAAGTAATTTTATCAATTCTCTTTATAGGATGTAACGGTCCTTCCCGTAAGAACTTTTTACCATTCTTAAGCTCTGAGACTGGTTCAAAGAATAATTTTTAGAAACTTTCACCAAGTGTTTCCTCTCTGTAAAAAATACTATCTTTTACTATTTCTCTTCTTAGCTTTTTAATTATAAATAATTGATTCTATTTTATAGTAATTAATATACCTTGTCAACGTATCTAATTGCATTTTAGTAAGCTTTTGTTATACCTACTATTATGTTCTTGGCGAACTTTTTGATACATTATTTATAATAATTTTATAGAATTTATTTCTAATTGTCAATGTTAATTAATAAACAAATACTTTGCGATGAAATTCCTTCTTTGTTCCCTGTGAAACCTAATCCTTCTTCTGTTGTTGCTTTAACATTTACATTGTTTATATCTGTATTTAAAACTCTTGCTATATTTTCTCTCATTTTTTGTATGTGTGGAGCCATTTTAGGGGCTTGTGCTATAATTGTCGCATCTAAGTTTCCAATAGCATATCCTTTTTCTTTTATTAAATTATATACATGCTCTAATAATTTCATGCTGTCTGCACCTTTATACTTTTCATCTGTATCAGGGAAGTGTTTACCTATATCCCCAAGTGCTAATGCGCCTAGTATAGAGTCCATTATTGCATGAAGTAAAACATCTGCATCTGAGTGCCCCAATAATCCTTTTTGGTGCTCTATTTCAACTCCACCTAGTATTAACTTTCTATTTTCAACTAGCTTATGAACATCATATCCCATTCCTACTCTCATTTTTTATCCTCCGAAATTATATATTTTTTAGAATTTGCTCTCCAAATTCCAAGTCTTCTTGTGTAGTTATTTTTATATTATTATATGACCCTTCTATCATTTTAACATTATAACCTATTCTTTCTACTAACATTGCATCATCAGTTCCATAGTAATTGTTATTACATGCATCTTCGTATGCTTTTGTTATAATATCATATTTAAAAACCTGAGGAGTTTGTACTGCCCATAAATAACTTCTGTTTGGAGTGTCTACAATATTTCCATTATCACTTACTACTTTTATCGTATCTTTTACCTTAACTCCAACAACTATAGCATTATACTCATTAGCTTCATCTATAGATCTTTTTATTATATCATCTGTCACAAAAGGTCTAGCACCATCATGTATTAGTACTACATCACATTCTTTTTTTAACATTTTTATTCCATTGAACACAGAATCTTGTCTTTCATTTCCTCCATGTGCTACTTTTATATTTGTAAATCCATATTTCTCTTTAATATTTTTATTAAAGTATTCTTCTTCATCTTTTCTTATAACAACAACTATATCATCTATATTTTCATTATTATAAAATTTGTCTATAGTGTGTGCTACAATTTCTTTATTATTTAGCTTTATAAATTGCTTATTTATATCTTTCTTCATCCTACTTCCAGTTCCTGCTGCTACTATTACAACACCATTCATAAACTCACCTCTTACAATATACGAATAAATAACTTAAATATATTTTACCATAGTAATAATTAAATTTTGATAAACTAGAAAATTCAATACACTTTATCAAAAAAAGCCTTCAGAACTTTTATCCTGAAGACTTTTAACTAATCAACTTTAGGTTTTCCAAATATCATTCTTCCTGCTGGTGTTTGTAATACCGATGTAACTAAAACACTTATAGTTTCTCCCATATGTTTCTTTCCACCATCTACTACAATCATAGTACCATCATCTAAATAGGCTATACCCTGATTAGATTCCTTACCTTCTTTAACAACTTGAACTATCATATGTTCACCAGGTATCGCTACTGGCTTAATTGCATTAGCTAATTCATTTATATTAAGAACTTCAACACCTTGAACTTGAGCTACCTTGTTTAAGTTGTAGTCATTTGTAACAACTTTACCCCCAAGTGTTTCAGCCAACTTTAATAATTTTGCATCAACTTCTGCTATATCATCAAAATCTCTGTTGCTTATTTCAACTTCAATATTTAATTCTTTTTGAATTATGTTAAGTATATCTAATCCTCTTCTCCCTCTAACTCTTTTTAAGTCATCTGAAGAGTCTGCTATATGTCTTAATTCATCTAGAACGAAAGTAGGAATTACAAGTTTCCCTTCTATAAACCCAGTTTGGCATATTTCAGCAATTCTACCGTCTATAATAACACTAGTGTCTAAAACTTTAGGTGGTATACTTTTTTCTTCTTTTTTAGAGTTCTTGTCCTTATTTACAGATAACCTAGTTAACTTGTTTAAGTTAAAAATATCATCCTTACTCTTTAGTGCTATTCTACTACCTAAATAACCTAAAAATACATATGTAAATAAAGATAGTAAGCTTCCTATTACAGGTATCTTTAACATCAATATTAATTGACTTACAAGATAAGCTATAACAAAACCAACTATTAATCCTATTGTTCCTAATATTATATCTGTTTGAGGATATTTAGAAATTTCTCTATCCATAGCTTTTGCTATTTTCTTAGATTTGTTCATAATCCAAGGAGCTATTATAAAGAATACAAAACCTATTACTACTCCAATAACTATAGAAATTATAAATACATATAGCTCTGATCCTAACGAAATTTGAGGAAATTTTTGAACTAATGATATATACGTTGTCATACCTAACACGAATCCTACTAATGTAAGTATCGCTCTTATTATCTTAGATACCAAATTTTCACCCCCTATATTTTTTCCTTAATATTTTCTTATTATAATCAAACTATTAACTATATTCAAGCACAATATTGTTTCAAATTTGACATAATATATTATATATGTCTATCTATAAGTGATAATTCTTGCATTTTTATAAGTCCATTTTTTATATATTTTGCTCTTATTTCGCCTATTCCCTCAACATCATCTAAATCTTCAATTGTTGCACATAGTATATCCTGAAAATCTTCAAAATAATTAACTAAATTCTCAATTATAGCACTAGGCAATCTATGTATTTTATTTAATATTCTATATCCTCTTGGTCTAATAGGCATATCCATACTTTCTGAAAAACCTGTATATCCTAACATTTTTGCTATATTTGCTAAATCAAGTAACTCTTCTGATGATAATGATATAATTTTTTTCTTAAATTCAGCTAAATTCATATCATTTCTTTTATAATCTTTTAGTATTTGGCTTTGATCTATTTTAGTTGTTCCCATTAGTTCCTCAACCTGCATACTCAAAAGTGTACCTTCCACACCTAATTCTACTATATACTTTTCAATTATATTTGTCACTCTCATAACCATTTCTATCTTTTGAACTACGAGTACAACATCATACAAAGTTACGAAGTCTTTAAATTCTAGTGCATTTAAACTTATTATAGCTTGGTCTAAAACAGACTTATATTTCTCTAAAGTTTGTAATGCTTGATTGGCCTTAGTAAATATCTTTGATATATCTTCTACTACATATTTCTTATCCCCTTGATATACAGTTATAACATTTCTTCTTTGAGATATAGCTATTACAATTCCTCCAGTTTGTTTTGCAACCCTTTCAGCAGTTCTGTGTCTTGTTCCAGTTTCAGATGTTTCAATTGAGTAATCTGGTATAAGTTGAGCATTTGCAAAGAGTATCTTCTTTATATCTGAACTTAAAACTATAGCTCCATCCATTTTAGCTAGCTCATATAAGTATGCTGGAGAATATTCTGCATTTATAGCAAATCCTCCATCAACAATGCTCATAACCTCATCGCTATCGGCAATTACAATAAGTCCTCCTGTTTTAGCCTTTAAAACATGGTCTATTCCCAATCTAAGGTCTGTACCAGGAGATATCATTTTTAGCGTTCTAATTGCTTTTTTTCCACTAAAAAAATCATCCATTTTATCTATTTCCTCCTAATACCATATTTATAGCTTGTCTTACACTATCCACTGGACATATCTCTATCCCTTTTACACCTTTAACTGCCTCATAATTGCTCTTTGGAATAACGATTTTAGTGAAACCTAACTTCTTACATTCTGCGATTCTCTTTTCTATAAAACTCACCGCTCTTACTTCTCCTGTTAATCCAACTTCTCCTGTAATTGCTACATTTCCATCTATAGGTATATTTCTAAAACTAGAAGCTATTGCCATAACTATGCCGAGATCTATAGACGGCTCATTAATTTTTATTCCTCCAACAACATTTATATATATATCCTGATTTTGTATTTGCATACCAACTCTCTTTTCAAGCACAGCCATAAGTAACGATACTCTATTGTAATCTACCCCTGTAGCTGTCCTTTTAGGAATACCAAAACTAGTAGGTGATGCTAATGCTTGTAACTCTAAAAGCATTGGTCTGGTACCTTCTACCGTAGATATAATTATAGATCCTGCTACATCTTTAGGTTTTTCAGCTATAAGTATTTTAGATGGATTTTCTACTTCAACTAAACCTACTTCTCTCATCTCAAATACACCTAATTCATTTGTAGACCCAAATCTATTTTTTACAGCTCTTATCAATCTATACGTATTGAATCGTTCTCCTTCAAAATATAATACAGTATCTACCATATGCTCTAACACCTTCGGACCTGCTAGTGCACCTTCTTTAGTTACATGTCCAACTACAAAGGTTGATATACCCATTTTTTTAGAAATTTTCATAAATCTCGAAGTACCTTCCTTTATCTGGCTTACAGTACCTGGAGCAGATGTAATTTCAGGACTAAAAACAGTTTGTATTGAGTCTAATATAATTAAATCTGGATTTACACTTTCTAAATGAGCTTCTATTATACTTAAATTATTTTCAGCAAATATATATAAATTATCGGACTTTATTCCTAATCTTTGAGCCCTCATTTTTATTTGAGATGCAGATTCCTCTCCTGATATGTATAAAACTTTTTTACCGCTATTAGCAACGTTACTTGAAACTTGTATAAGTAATGTTGACTTACCAATACCTGGATCCCCTCCGACTAAAACTAATGATCCTTTAACTACTCCTCCACCTAAAACCCTATCTAACTCGTTTATACAAGTTGAAAATCTTTGCTCTTTTATAGTTTCTATAGAGTTTATATTTAAAGGTCTAGATGATGATTTATCTATAACAAAAACCTCTTTATTTGATTTGGAAGTTTTTTCTTCTATTTCATCCCCTAA
>NZ_LBBT01000240.1 GCF_001006285.1 Paraclostridium benzoelyticum | reverse complement strand
TAATTTATATCAATTAAAGGAGATTTTAAATATGAAAATAAATGAATTATCTACACCAAACTTTGTATTAGATTTAGATGCATTAGAAAATAATTTAAAAGTAGTTCAAGACCTTTGTAATAAAAATAATAAAGAGCTTTGGCCTATGACAAAAACTCATAAATCAACTAAGTTAGCTCAAATGCAAATAGATTTCGGTGCTAAAGGACTTTTAGTTGGTACAATTGATGAAGCAGAAGCTTTTGTAGAGTCAGGAATTAAAGCAATAACATTCCCTTATCCAATAGCAAACGTTTCTAACATTAAAAGAGCTATAGAACTATCTAAAAAAGCAAGAATAATACTTAGCTTTGATAATGTTGAGTCTGCTAAGTTATGGAACGATGAATTAGTCAAACAAGATATAAATATGGAATATTTCATATTAATAAATTCAGGACTTAATAGATTAGGTGTTACTCCTGAGTACTCACCTAATTTAGCTAAAGAATTATCTCAATTTAAAAACTTAAAATTGATAGGAATAAGTACACATCCTGGTCACGTTTATGCAGTAGCTTCTCCTGAAGAAGTTTCACCTATATCTAAGCAAGAAGTTGAGCGTATGAGTACAGCTAAGCAGCTTTTACAATCTAATGGCTTTGAAATAGATGTAGTTGCATCAGGAAGCACGCCTACATTCTTTGATGTAGTAAGTGATCCTAGTCTTGATGTTTTAAGACCTGGTAACTACCCATTCTATGATAATATACAATTATCATTAGATATATGTAAAGAAGATGATTGTTCTTTAACAGCCCTTGGAACTATAATATCTAGACCAAGTGAAGATTTATTCATAGTTGATGTGGGAAGTAAGTGTTTAGGACTTGATAAAGGAGCTCACGGAAGTGCCTTAATAACAGGATTTGGAAAAGTTAAAGGACATGATGAACTTAATATCATAGGTCTTTCAGAAGAAGTTGGAAAAATCCAAATAATAGGAGCCACTAAATTAAAGGTTGGAGATAAAATTCAAATAATACCTAACCATTCTTGTTCTTGTGCTAATATGACTAGCTATCTTGTTGGTTATAGAGGTGAAGACGTAGTAGAAATAATAAATATTGATATAAGAGGAAATTCTAAAAAGCCTATATTGTAATATAAATTATAGGTGACATCAAAATATGACAGATAGTATATACTATCTGTCATATTTTTTCTTTTTATATCTAGTTGTCAAATCTGCTTATTTCAAATAATCTCATATCTTCATCAACTTCATTTCTGTACAACTTACTAAGCATAATACCACCAAGAATAGCAAATAATATGCCATTTGCTCCATACCCTAAGCAGTACCATAAGTTTTTATGTTTAGGATCTGGACCTATAAATCCCAAATTATCTTTAGTACTAGCAAAACATCCACAATACTTATACTCAATTTCAATGTTTTTTACGTCTTTAAACATCGACTTAAGTCTTTGTTCTAGTATTTCATATTTTTCTTGTGCTAATTTATTGTCATCAATATATTTAAATTCTACATCTTCACCACCTATAATCATTCTATTATCTACAGTAGTTCTTAAATAATTATAAGGATCACAATTATCCCTTATTAAAACATTATCTTTCCAACCCTGTATACTTTCAATTGGTTTGGTAGCTATATTAAAAGTATTGTATTTAGTCGCAAAATTTCTTTTGGTAAATAAAGTGGTGTTATATCCTGTAGCAGCAATTACTTTTTTTGCCTTAATTCTATATCCATAACAAGTTTCTATTTCTACTCCATCATTTGTATAATTTATAGTTTTTGCCTCCGTATTTTCATATATATTTAGCCTATTTTTTTGACTTACTTCAATTAATTGATGTGTAAATTTATATGGATCAATTTCAGCTCCTCCATTTTTTGATATTATTCCACCTTTAAGATCAAAGCTATATGGATTGTTACTTTTATCTATATACTCTACATTAAATCCATAGTCTTTTCTTTGTTTAAATTCATTTTCTATAGCTTTTACTTCACTTTGCTTAGATGTATATAATAAAGTATCTCTTTTTATATAATCACAAAAATTCCCATGTTCTTTTATAAAAATTTCTATTTCATCTAGTGCTTTTAATCCTAACTTATACGCTTTTATTGCATCCTTTAAACATAGAGTTTCTTTAAGTTCAGATAAATTATCATCAAGTTCATATTGTAATAAAGATGTTGTAACGCTTGTACTTAAATGCCCAATTCTTCCTTTTTCAATTAATGTAGTATTTATATTATTTTTAGTTAAATAATACGCACATATAGCTCCAGTTACTCCTCCACCAACTATTAATACATCTGTTTCTATATTTTTTGTTAAATATTTATATTGTATATCTGTATTATTTATATTTGTAAAAATCGGACTTCCTTTTACATATTCTTGCATAATTTCACTCCTACTTTTTAATTATTATTTTAGTTTATCCTTAATCAATTTTAAAATTCCTAAAATAACTTTAAAAGTAGTCAAATCACATTTTATTTATTAATTCAAACTAAATACCTCTTATATTTAAAATGCATCTCTTTCCAGGAGTATTATAACATTGGTTGCAAGATACGCATTTTGCTTTTTTTCGTTCGCCTCTTTCCCATTTACTTATTAAATCTGGTTCTGCAGTTAGTGGTCTAGATAGTGAAAAATATTGTGAATACCCTTTATTCAATATATCTTCCATTATATCTAAATTTCTATTTCCACCTATAAGTATCACCGGTATGTTTACTAACTCATATAGTTTTTTAGCATAATCTTTAAAGTAAGATTCTCTATCCTTTGAAACAACGATTTTTGTTCTTGCTGCACCTAAATTATTTTCTGTTACTTCCTTGATAGACTCGTTACCACCTGTTACTTCTATAGCATTAATTCCTAAATCAGCTAATTTTTTTGCTACATATAAACTATCCTCTTGTGTTAATCCACCCTCACTTACATAGTCAGCTGAATTTAACTTTATTAATATAGGGAAACTCTCACCTACTGCATATCTCATAGCCTTATAAATTTCAAAAACTATTCTTCCTCTATTTTCTATATTTCCTCCATACTCATCTTCTCTCTTATTATAGTATGGAGATAAAAATTGGCTTAGTAAATACCCGTGCCCGCAATGAATTTCAACTCCATCGAACCCTGATTCTTTTACCCTTTTAGCTGCATTTGCATATGAATTTATTAAATAATTTATTTCTTCTTTAGATATTTCTTTTGCCCATGTCCCAGTATTTTCATTTTTAATGGTTGAAGGTCCCCAAATAGTTCTTTCTCCAACATTAAAATTCGTCATAAATCCACCGTACACTATTTGCATTATTATATTAGATCCTAGATTATGAATTTTTTGTGTGAAATCTTTATACTCTGGTATAAATGAATCATCATATATACCCATCATTCCTGGATTTGGCTGTTCATACTCAGTAACAAATGCATATCCAGTTATTATAGTTCCTACACCTCCTTTTGCCAGTTCTTCATATATAGATATTAATTCAGGAGTTAGGTGACCTTTCTCATCTGCTAAATCTTCCCATAAAGCTCCCCTTAAAAATCTATTTTTCATTTCCATATTTAATATTTTAGTTTTATCAAAAAGCGTCTTCATTTCTTCCTCCTAAAATTTTATTTGTATTAATTTAATATGTAAATTATTATAGGCCGTTTACTTTTTTTATAAAAGTACGCACTTTTTCGTAAGCATTAAAGTATATATGTTCTAAATAAAAAAGTACATCTATAATTTGATATGCTCCCTTTATAGTAGACAGTTAAAATAATAAAACTGTTTCTATGAAGGGAGTATTTTTATGTCTAGAAAATCCAAGATATCTTTTGAAGTAAAAATTAAATCTGTACAATCATATATTTCAGGTGAAAAAAGAGCATGTGAGATATGTGAAGAACTTAATATTAGAAGAGAATCGTTTCATAGATGGGTTAGAAAATATGAAACAAATGGAGCCGAAGGCCTTCGTCCGTTTTCATATAACAAAAAGTATTCTAAAGAAACCAAGGATTCAGCAGTTGACTATTATCTTTCTAGTAAAGGATCCTTGTTAGAAACATGTAGAAACTATAATATTTCTTCTGATTCAGTACTTCTTAACTGGATTAAAAGGTATAATAATAGCCATAAGCAATGTAATATTTCTAGTATTAAGGAGAATCCACTTATGGCTAAGGGTAGAAAAACAACTTATGATGAAAGAGTTGAAATAGTAGCATTTTGTATTGAAAATAATGATAATTACCAATTAACTTCAGATAAATATAAAGTATCGTATCAACAAGTTTACACTTGGGTTAGAAAATATAAATCCAATGGGAAAGAATCTCTAATTGATAATAGAGGTAAATCTAAAAGTATTCATGAAATGAGTGAGTCTCAGAAACTTATTTCTCAAATAAAATTATTAGAAGCCCAAAATAAACGATTAGAAATGGAGAATAATTTCTTAAAAAAATTGGAGGAAGTAGAAAGGAGGCGATAGTAAGAAGTTTTAAAAAAGAAACTATATATATTACAATAAAGGAATTAAATGAACAAGGATATTCCATTTCAGGGTTGTGTGACTTTGCAGGTATAGCAAGATCTTCATACTATAAATGGTTAAATAGATCAGAAACTTTAACAGACAAAGAGAATTTAATTATTACAGAAGAAATAGTACGAATATATAATGATGTAAATGGCATTTATGGATATAGACGTATGACTATGAATGTTAATAGAAATTTAAATAAGAAATACAATTATAAAAGAATCTATCGTTTAATGAAGTCTATGAATTTACAATCAGTTATTCGTAGAAAAAGAAAAAAATATATTAAATGCACACCTCAAATTACTGCTGAAAATTTACTCGATAGGGATTTTAGCGCAGCTACGCTGAATGAAAAATGGTTAACGGATGTAACTGAATTTAAGTTAAGTAATGGAACGAAAGCCTATTTAAGTGCAATAATAGATTTATATGATAATAGTATAGTTTCATATGTTTTAGGTCACTCGAATAACAATAAATTGGTATTTGATACATTTGACATAGCAATAGAAGCAAATCCTAGTGCTAAGCCATTGTTTCATAGTGATAGAGGATATCAATATACAAGCAAAACATTTAAGCTAAAGCTTGATAATGTCTCAGCAACTCAAAGTATGTCTCGTGTTGGAAGATGCATAGATAATGGTCCTATAGAAGGGTTTTGGGGTATTATTAAGTCTGAAATGTATTATTTAAAAAAATTTAATAACTTTGATGAGTTAAAATTAGACATTGATAATTATATAGAATTTTACAATAACAAAAGATTACAGAAAAAGCTAAAAGGCCTAAGTCCAATTGAATATAGGACTCAGACCTTAGTTGCTTAATTTTTTATTATTTCCACTGTCTACTTGACAGGGAGCAGTTCAATTTATAGATGTACTTTTTTATTTTATTAAGCTATAGCCTTTGTAATTTCAGGATTTTTAATCATAAATTTAACTAACATCGGTATAAAGACTATTTGTATTAACATACCTGGTATAGCCTGCCCTATATTGCCAAATACAAATAACATAGGATTTACTTGTGGAGCTATAGTCAATGAAACTAAATACGCTCCTAGTACTGCAAATAATCTACCACATATCATAGCGGCTACCAGCGATATATATATTTTTTTAGTTTTATTAAATAAAAAACCAGTTATAATTCCATATGCAAAAAGTTCGAATGCCATTATAGGCATAACCGGTATTATAGGTGGCATCCCAGTCATGATACCACTTAATATAGGTGTAACTATTCCAACTATTCCTCCACAAACTGGCCCTAATAAAAAACCGGCAATTAATACTGGTATATGCATAGGTAAAAATATTTGACCACCTAAACTAATCGTATGAAACACCATAGGTAAAATTATTCCAAACGCAATAAAAAGCCCTGATAAAACTACATTTTTACTTTTCATTTTAAATCCCCCTAACATCTTTTTATAACTAAGTAATAAATCTCATTATCTTCAAAAGCATCTACTACTTTAAGTCCCACTTTTTCAAATAAATACCTCTGATTAGTAACTGGTATTAATCTATCTTCACTTACACACTCATTTTTTTCCTTATGCATATTGTTTAAAAACGCTCTACTGTTTGAATGTGCTATTATAAGTTGTCCACTTTTTTCCAAATTTTTTTCAACTAGTTTTTTAATAGTATTTGTTTTATCTTTTAAATGCGGAAACATAGAGTATAAAACAATACTATCATAAGTTTCATTTATTACATCTTTCTCTACATCTAGTAATTCAAAAGATACCTTTTCAATATTTCTAAATTTTTCTCTAGCTACGTTAAGCATTTCACTTGAAATATCTACACCCTTTATATATCCATTTGGGTTTAATGATTTTAAAAAAGGTATTAATACCCCTGTCCCTGTTCCTACATCCAATACTTTACTATTATCAGTTATATTTAATTTTGATAATAGTGTATTGATTTTTTCCTCATTCACTTCAATTATACTATCCCATTCTTTAGCTATTTGGTTAAAAAACTCTACTTGATTCATTTTATCCCCCTTTTTAAATACAAAAAAGCCATGAAGGCTAAAAGCCTTCATGACTTCATTTTCAAATGTTTATTTACTATAAGTATAGTGATTTTAATTTATGCTTGTCAATTTAAAAATCCAAAAAAAATTTTATTTATCCAATATCATTAATTCCTTAGGAAATTTAGTTAGTATTTGAGGTCCTTCTTTTGTTACTAAAACAGTATCCTCAATTCTAATTCCTCCCCATCCTGGGAAATATACCCCAGGTTCCATAGTTACAACGCAGCCTGCTTTAAGAGTTTTTGTACCATAATTACCTAAGAAAGGTTCTTCATGTAATCCTCTTCCTATACCGTGTCCTAACCCTCTATAATAATATTGCTCATACTCCTTAACAACTTCTCTAATTTTAGCATCTGGAACTGTTGCATGAACACCATCTTTCATATTCTCTATTCCTACAAGTTGAGCCTCTTTTATTAACTCATATAATTCTATCTGCTTTTGATTTGCTTCTCCAACTATAAAAGTTCTTGTAGTATCAGATCTATATCCATTGTACATTGCCCCATAATCTATAAGCAATAAATCTCCTCTTTCAATCTTTTTATCACTTGGTTTTCCATGAAGTAGAGATGTTTTTGCTCCTGATATTAATATCGTGTCAAATCCCAAATTATGAGCTCCATTCATTTTCATAAAATATTCTAATTTAGCTGCTAATTCTCTTTCTGTAACTCCAACCTTTATATGTGGAATTAATTCTTCTAATGCTTTATCTGCTATTTCACAAGCTTTTTTTATATTATCTATTTCTTCTTGATTTTTAACATATCTTAATTCTTCTATAAGCCCATCTGAACACACTAAATTTATTTCACTTTTATCTAGCTGAGATTTAAAAGCTTCATATTTTTCAAATGTTAAACTAGATCCTTCAAACCCTAATGTTTTTATATTATTTTTTAAGCATACATCTTCAACTGCTTTACCTATGTTTCTGTCAAACAAATGCCAATTAACTAATTCAAACCCTTTGCAAAGACTTTCTGCCAACTCCATGTATCTAGTATCAGTTATCAAAAAATTTCCTTTTTTAGATATAATTGCAAATGCATCTTCATCATTATAATTTGATATGTAATTAACATTTTGATCATTAGTTAAATAAATTGCATCTAAATTTTTTTCCTCTAGTAATTTAACTAATTTTTCTATTTTATTCATATCGCAGTCCCCCTTTTTTAGCTATACTTAAATTGTATATTTTTTATGTGCTAATTGTCAATCTCATCGTGTAATGTTTTCATAAGAATGAAATATATTTGATTTTAGATATTAAATATGAATTTTCATAAATATGACGCATACTGAACATCTAAGTATCAATTTTAAACTTTATAAAATATTGTATTATCTCTTATCACATAAAAAATAATCTAATAAACATCCAATAACTATACCTAAACTATAGCTGATTAAGTCTTCAAATAAAAAACCATGTCCTAATACCAACCCTCCAAGAGTTGTAGCTCTTATATTGTTTATCCAATCAGCTTGGTATAATTGACTTATTTCTATCGAAAAAGAAAAAATTATAGCTAGTGTTAAAGTTTTTACTAATTTTAATTTTGGAATTAAAAATCTCAATCCAAAATATACCATCATAGCCCATAACATATCTCCTACAAAAGGGGCAATAGCTTTAGGAAAGATATTCATGTATTTTCTTGATAATAGACCTATAATCATTATAAACATCGTGACTCCTAAATACTTTATTCTTATTTTCATTTTGTTTTTCCTTTTCCTTACGTCTAATTTTATTAATATTTACAAATCTATAATATTCTTAAATCGTATGTTTACTTTATCTTTCAATTTATACTCACTCTTCTCTATACCACTTAAATCAACTAATATACTTTCATTATTTTTTCCTATAATGTATCTTGTATAAGATCCTATAAAAATTTCATTTTTTATTTCCCACTCACCGTTAATATCTTTATTTAATTCTATATCTTCTGGTCTAATTAACTTTTTAGAACCATTAATTTCAATAATATTTGACTTTCCTATAAATGAGGCTACATACTCATTTGTAGGATTTCTATATATTTCTCTAGGTGTACCTACCTGAATAATTTCCCCTCTATCCATAACAACAATTCTATCTGATATGCTTAAAGCTTCTTCTTGGTCATGAGTTACAAATATCATAGTTATGTTAAACATGTTTTGAATTTGTTTAATTTCTTCTCTCATTTTTATCCTCAATTTAGCATCCAAATTGCTAAATGGCTCATCTAATAATAAAAGTTTTGGTTTAGTTATCAATGCTCTAGCTAATGCCACTCTTTGCTGTTGTCCTCCACTAAGATCACCTACATGTTCATATTCATATCCTTTTAGACCTACAATATTTATATATTCTTTTGCAGCATTAAGTCTTTCTTTTTTCCTAAAATTTGTTGTGTATTTTAATCCATAACTTATATTTTCAATAACATTCATATGTGGAAATAATGCATAACTTTGAAATACCGTTGCTATTGGCCTTTTTTCTGGAGGTAGTAAAGTTATATCTGCATCTTCCAATATAATAGTTCCGTTATCTGGCTTTAAAAATCCTCCTATAATATTAAGTGTAGTCGTTTTTCCACAACCACTAGGCCCTAATAGAGTTACTAATTCACCTTTGTTTATTTGTAAATTTATATCAGTTACTCCGTTTTCTTTTGAAAATTCTTTTTTTATATTATTTAATTTTAAAAACACCTACTGTCCCTCCTATCAATTATCTATAGTTTTTATAGCTAAAATGTTTACTGTAAAAGTTATAATTATTATCAAACATGCTATAACAGATCCTACTCCATAGTTCCCATTTTTTATGGCATTAAACATTTCTACTGTAGCTACATTAGCTCCTGGCGATATTAGAAAAATTATAGCCCCTACAGTTGTCATTGTAGATGTAAAAGTATTTATAAAACTTGATAAGAATGCTGGTTTTAATAAAGGTATTATTATATCTTTTATTATCATTAGCTTAGGGGCCCCCAGATCCGTAGCCGCTTTTTCTATTTGTTTATCTATATTGGAAAAAAGCGCACTAGCTCCTTTACTTCCAACTGATATTTGTCTAAATGTACAATTTAAAACAACTATGGCCACAGTCCCAATTAATAATAAAGGTTTTTTATTAAAAGCAAGTATATATCCTATTCCAAAAAATGTTCCTGGTATTATATACGGTAAAGATGCTATAAATTCAATAAATCTCATTCCGTATATATTTCTTCTTTCAACGTAATAAGATAGTAAAATTCCTATTGAACTTGCTAAAAAACCTGCCACTAAGGAATATTTTATACTTCTCATAAATGAATCCAAATTTGTTAATTTAAATGTTTTTATATAATCTAATGTAAATGTTAAACTTCCTGAAGCCCTATTAGATATAGCTGATATAAATATAGTTATATATTGAATTAATATTATAGCTATAAACGCCCAAGTAATTATGCCTAAAATTAACTTTACAGGTTTGGATATATTAAAATCAATATGTTTACTTGTACTAGATTTTGTTCCTCCTGATAAACTACCTATTTTTTTCATACTTTTTCTATAAAAATAAAATGCTATTATTGCAGGTATTATTAAAACAACACTCATAGCTGCAGCTTTTGGCAAATTTGCTCTTCCAATTGCCGTTAAATAAGCTTCTGTAGCTAATACATTAAAATTACCCCCAATAATTATAGGGGTTCCAAAATCGGCAAGATTTTTAGTAAATATTATAAAAAGAGTTGCTAATATACCTGGTGTAGCTAATGGTAATATAACTCTTTTTATAGTTTCAAATGATGATGCTCCTAAATCTCTAGATGCTGAAATTAATCTGTTATCTATGTTTTTAAAAATTCCAACTAGCATTAGTGATGCAAATGATATTTCTCCTATTGACTGCATTAATACTATTCCTTGCCATCCATATGGATTTATACTAAGGCCTAGTAAGTCATGTGTGATTATCCCTCTTCTGCCAAATAGCACTATAAATGCTAACGATCCAACAAACGGAGGCGATATCATAGTTAAAACTAAAGAGTAATTTATAAATTTAATATCTTTGTTATTACTAAATACTATGTAAATAGCAATTATACTTGCTATTATTATTGATGATATAGATGATAATGTAGATGTCCATACACTGTTTTTTATAAGTTGTATATTTATAGGATTAAATAAGGTTTTATATTCTTCTAATGAAATTTTCCCTTCTCCAATAAAGCTTGTAGAGATTACCGATATTACTGGATATAGTATAAATACTAATATGCTTAATATAATAGCTAATATTAGTATTTTTTCTATATAATCGCTTAAACGGATAGCTAAATTTTTAACTACCCGCTCATTTGATTTATTGTTTTGATGATTCATTTCCAAATTGTTCATTCCACTTACCTAGTATCTCATCTCTATTTAATCCTAACTTTTCAACATCTAACTTAACAAATCTATCTGTAGGAATTCTACCTACCCCTTCTGGTTCCTTTACATCTGGTCTAGTCATTATCCTTGGATCTTGTGTTTGTATAAACTCTTGTCCATCTTTAGATAAGGCCCAGTCAATAAATACTTTTGCACTTTCTGCATTTTCTGCATTTTTAAATATGGCTACAGGAGCTGGTACCCACGGTAATATATCTTCTGGATATACTATCGTTACAGGATATTGTTTTTGTGCTTCGAACGAATCTTTTGATACAGGTATTATTCCTACCCCAAATTCACCAGCTTGAACTTTATTTGCTGGTTCTGATCCTCTTTTTGCAAAAAATGAAATATTTCTATTTAGATTTTCAAAATATTTCCATGCTTTATATTCTCCCCAAGTTTGTATTAATCCACTTACCATAGCATAATTTGTTCCAGATATAGAAGGGTCTGCTATCATAACTTCACTTTTTAATTTTTCATTTGTTAAATCATCCCAATTTCTAGGAATGTCTAGTCCCTTTTCTTTTATTATTTCATTATTTACCATAAATCCTACTGTAACTAAAGATACTCCAGTCCAATATCCTTCTTTATCTTTGTATTCTTTCGGTATATTTTTTGATTCTTTTGATATATAAGGTTGTAAAAGATCAGCTTCTTTTGCTGCTATAAAGCTATCAGCTCCTCCTCCAAACCATAAATCCGCTATGGGTTTTCCATTTTCCGCTTTTATTCTTGATAGTACTTCTCCTGAAGACATATCTATAAATTCTACTTTAACTCCAGTGTCTTTAGTAAACTTTTTAAATATTTCTTCTTGTCCTCCATAAGCAGAGACTACTTTAAGAGTTTTTCCATCTGTCATACTATTAACTTTATTTTCTGATTTATTATTACTACATCCTACAACACCTATAGCTAAAGTTCCGACCAATAACGATGTCATCAATTTTTTAAACTTCATGTCTATCCCACTTTCTGTTATTTTATTTTAGGTTATAACTTTTGAGTATTATATATTTACTATTTAACTATTATATATTTTCCATCTTTATATATAGCCGGTTTACACTCATTGCTTTTTATCGCCTTAATAAGACCTTGAGTATCATATACCTCATATGGCAACAAAGTTGCAAATTTGCCTACTTTATGTAAATGATGAGCATCACTTGCACCTATAGCCTGAATATTTAACTCTTTAGATACATAAAAAGCTTTTTTATTATTTTCATCATCTGTATTTCCATTAAAAGCTTCTATTGCACTTAATCCTTTTACAATTTTTATTTTATCCTCTAACCCTCTATTGTTATTTCTGTATGGATGTGCACTTATACAAACTCCTCCTTCAGAAATCACTAATTCTACAAATTCTTGCGCACTCATTTTTACATTAGGTACCTCATCCAATCCAAATGCAACTATATCCCCATCATATGTTAGGTATTCCACTCCCACAAATACTGGATAATTTAATTCTTTCGATATCTCTATAGCTTTTTCTTCTATATAATTATTGTCATGATCAGTTATACAAACACCTTGTAATCCTTTTCTTTTTGCTTCTTCTATTATTTCCTTTAAAGTAATTTTACTATCTGCAGAGTAAGTACTTTCATGTATATGTAAATCTACTAGCATAATAAACATCTCCTTTTATAACCTAATCAAGAAGTAAATTAATAAAATGGATAGTCAATCTATAACCATCCCTTTTATTAAATTTACGGTTTTATTAGCTTATTTCCAAAATCTTCACTCCATTTATTTAAAATATGTTCTCTTTCAGTTCCTAGTTTTTGGATATCTAAATCTACAAGTTTGTCCAAAGGCATATTTTCAACAGATTTAACAGGCTTAATTTCTGGTCTAGACATGTATCTCGGATCTTTTTCTTGTATAAATGTTTGTCCTTTTTCAGATAACGACCAATCCACAAATGCTTTTGCTGCTTCGGTATTTTCTGCATTTTTAAATATAGCAACTGGAGCAGGTATCCACGGAATAACATCTTCTGGGTATATTGTACTTACAGGATACTGATCTTCCATAACAAAATATTCACCTGTCATAGGTATTACTCCAACTGCAAACTCCCCTGAGCATACTTTATTTGCAGGTTCAGAACCTCTTTTAGCTAAAAACGGTATATTCGAGTTAAGTTTATTAAAATAATTCCATGCTTTTTCTTCTCCCATATTTTGTATTAATCCATTTACCATAGCATAGTTAGTTCCTGAAATCGATGGGTCCGCCATCATAACTTCCCCTTTATATTTAGAATCTGCTAAGTCTGTCCATGTCTTTGGAGATTCTAATCCTTTTTCTTTTAATAAGTCATTATTTACCATGAACCCTACTGTAACTAGCGAAGTTCCTGTCCAATATCCTTCTTTATCTTTATATTTGTCTGGTATAGTTTTTGATTCTTCTGATATATATGGTTCTAATAAATCAGCTTCTTTTGCTGCTATAAAGCTATCAGCTCCCCCTCCAAACCATACATCTGCCATTGGTTTACCATTTTCAGCTTTTATTCTAGATAAAACCTCTCCTGAAGACATATCTATAAATTCCACTTTAATTCCAGTATCTTCCGTAAATTTTCCAAATATATCTTCCTTAGCTCCATGTGCAGCTACAACTTTAAGAGTTGCACCCTCTAAATTATTTTTTTCATACTTAGATGAACTTCCTTTATTATTAGTGCAACCTACGACCCCTATTGTTAAAGTTGCAACTAATAATGATGTTACTAATTTTTTCAATTTCATTTTACTCCCACTTTCTCCATTTATTAAGCTCTCCACTTCATTCATTTTCGAGCTTTTTCCTCCTAAGTTTACATTATTATGAATTTTTCTTCAAATTCATAATTTCTATATATTACCATTCAGAAATAGATTTTATCTATACAACAAAAGCAGGGTTAAAATGACTTGCCCCTGCTTTTTATTAAATTGCCTATGAATTTATAATAAAACTTTTTCAAACTCTACCCTGTATGTTTGAAAATCTAGCTTTTCATGCAGTTTTATAGATGCTAAATTATTTATACCAGTTCCCGATCTTAAAACTTTCGCTCCATTTATTTTGCATTGTTCTTCTACATGCTTAATTAAAAAACTTGCGATACCTTTATTTTTATAACTATCAATAATTAAAATATCATTAATCTCTGCTATTGATATATCATAGTCTTTAATATCATAAAAGCTAACCCAACAGTATCCTATTTTCTTTACTCCGTCTTGAACTATTAACCCTAATGCTCTGCTTTCTTTCAAACTTTTTGTTAAAGCTTTTAAAAATTTACTTGGATTGTCTGTTGAAAACCACTTAGATTTATACCTATCATATCCACATTCAACAGTCCATTTACTTTCACATTTAAAGTTAATTTTACAATGACTTTCTAATATAAAATCTTTATCGCTTTCTAAATCTATATTTCTTATAGAATATTTCATTATTCATCCTCCCATACTGGATTTATCTGTTCGATGGTTTAAGCTTGTACCAATTTATAACTTTTTAAACTTTTATCTATTTAAATTCTATGTATCTTCATATCAAAAAAATACTATTTTATTGCTAAGGTATATAAATAAAAAAATAGAAGCATAATGCTCCTACTTTTTTTAAGTTCATTTTTAATTTTTTTATTTTCCTGAGTTTAGTTAAATTAGTAAATACTATTTTACATCGTTGTTACTATATTTTATAACACTAAATCCAAGTAAAGCTAGTCCTAATAACATTATTGCAACCATGTATTGTTCTGAAAGTAAATAAAATAAAGTTAAAAAAGCAAAGAAATGTAGTAATAGTATAATTGCATTTTTTATTTCTTGCATTATTCTTCTCCTAATAATAAGTATATTTAATATTATCTATTCTAAATTTAGTATAATTGTGAAAAATTTTTTCTACATACTCTAAGTATATACCAAAAACTTTTTTCTATAGGCTTATATTTTTATTAATTCCATTTCGTAGCATTCTTCTACTATAGATTCTTTTTTATTATTTAGAGCAAAGTACTCTAAACTTAAAATCGAGTTAAATATCATCATAACTATAAATCCATATAAAATTGGATTTAATTTATTACCTATTCCAATTGGAGACGACTTCATATATGCATAATTTGAATTTATTAAATTATTTATATTAAACATAGCTATATGATATAAGTTAGTTATAATAAACACTTTCTTAAAATCAATTTTACTCATCCCTACCTTTTTTACATTTAGTAAATATATAGACCCCCAAAGCAACAAAATATGTCCTATAAAATATGAAAATTGAGTCATATGAGGAAAAACAAATGGATCAAGCCCTGGAAATAATAGTGCTGAAATCGCTCCAAATACCCCCCAGTATGATCCCATTTTCATCATGAAATCTTTTTTAAATATCATACCAATGGAGATTAAAATTATAGCTATCCTACAATGAAACAGTGGCAACCCTTCCTGTACAAAATGGTAATTGCCTTTAAGGTACCATAAATATAATGTTGTTTGTTGAATTAATAGCGCTATTCCTATAAATAATTCAAATAATCTATTTTCTCTTTTTTTATTAATAATAATTACTATCCCTAGCAAAGTTATCCCCAACAATATTAAATGTATGACTCCAAAGTTAGAAAAGTTATTTCTTTCTATTGAAGTTCTAAAAAAATAATGAAATTTATTCATAAATGTCTCCTTAATCTAATTTTATCCCTTCAATATTATAAATACATAAAATACATTTATCAAATGTCAATTTTGTAAGAATTAAAAACTTTTTTGTTACATAATATATGTAATAATTTAACATCCTAATAATCTATATATAAACCTTAATATAAAAACACACTTACATTTTTAAAGCCTCTATTAAATAATAGAGGCTTTAGATTTATATATAAGTACATTTTTATTTTAGCTTAACTTTACTTTCATCCATTCTTTTCCTTCTACAAGTCTAGCAACCATCATAGAACATACTGTGTTACCCGTGGAGTTTAAAACAGTAGCTGGTGCATCTATTATAGTACTAATTACTGCTATTATAGGAAGAACCTCTGGAGAGAATCCATATACACTTAATATTAGCATTTCTCCCATCATACCTCCTCCTGGAATTGCACCCATAACTGCTCCAACTAAGAAAGATACTGAAACTATAGAAATTATTGCAGATATACTAGTTATATCCCTTCCAAATAGTCCAAATAAGAAAGTTATTTTTAAAACTCCGCCTATTACAGATCCATCTTTGTGTATGTTTGCACCTAGAGGTATTACAGTTTCTGCTATATCATTTGGTACTCCCATTTTTTTACTAGCATCTAAATTAACCGGTATTGATGCTGCACTAGAGCAAGTTGCTAAAGCCGTAACTGTAGGTGCTATAGCATTTTTCCAAAACACTTCAACTCCTTGTTTTCCTCCAGCTATATAAGCATATAATGTAAATATACCTGCATAGCATATAGCTGCTAGAATTATATACAATACAAAGACTTTAGCATATCCTGATAATATTTATGGTCCTAATTCTCCTATTACAGTTGCAAAATAACATCCTAATCCTATAGGTGCTAACTTCATTATTAAGTTTACTAATTTCATCATAACTGCAGCACCTGCTTGAGTGAATGTAGCTATAGGTTTTGCAATCTCTCCTGCCATAGCTGTTGCTATACCTACTAAAATTGAGAATATAATAAGTTGTAGCATATTTGCTTTTGATAGTAAATCTTTAAAGTCACTTACTGTAACTGTGTTTACAAGTTGCTGTAATAACCCAACTTTTTCTGTATCTACTTTTTCTACCGAACTTTGCATTAAATTTGCAAACATATCTGGATTTAATCCTTTTGTTGGATTGATAATTATAACTCCAATTATCCCTATAATAGATGATATTATAGCAGTCATTGCGAATACTAAAACTATATTTTTTAATATTTTTCCTAATCTTTTCATTTCTCCCATATTAGAAATTGCTGAAGTTACACTAAAAAATACTAATGGTACTAATGTCATGAATAATAAATTTAAAAATAAGTCTCCTACTGGCTTAAATATGTCTGCCTTAGCGCCCATTATAGCTCCGACGATTCCACCTAATATAATTGCTAAAATTAAGATTATTGATGATTTGTAATTCTTCCAAAATGACTTCATTATTTTCTCCTTTGTGTCTTATTTAATTTTTTACCTTTAGTCAGCGATTTCTAATCTTAAAAGATCTTCAAAGCTTTCTCTTTTGCATATTAATTTACTTTTGCCATCTTTAACAGATACTACTGCAGGCTTTATTATTTTATTGTAGTTTGATGACATTGAATATCCATACGCTCCAGTTGATGACATTATTAATATATCTCCACTTTCTATATCCATAACATCAACATCTGTTATTAGTATATCACCACTTTCGCAACATTTACCAGCTATTGTAACTTTATTATTTTTATCTATACCCATTTTGTTAGCAATTGAACATTCGTACCCTGCCTGATATAATGATGGTCTTATATTGTCTGTCATTCCACCATCAACACTTACATACGTTCTTACATCTTTTATATCCTTTATAGATCCCACTGTGTATATTGTGCTACCTCCATTTGCAACTATGGATCTTCCTGGCTCTATTATTAATATCGGAACACTTATGTTTATATCTTTACATACATCATCAACTTTTTTTATTATTTCACTACAAAATTCTTTTATTGTTTTAGGTTCATCACTCTCTGTATAATAAACACCTACACCTCCACCTAAGTCAACTTCCTCTATGTTTATGTCATGTTGTTGTTTTATTTCTTTTACTAGGTTCATCATTATTTCAACTTCATCTAAATATGGGGCTACGTCAAAAATTTGAGATCCTATATGTGCATGTAATCCTACTAGGTTTATATTTTCATATTTTTTAATATTTTCTAATGCATCTTGTAGATCTCCATTTGATAATGCAAATCCAAATTTCGAATCAATTTGTCCTGTTTGTATATAATCATGAGTATGAGCTTCTATCCCTGGTGTTATTCTAAAATATATAGATTGAATTTTATTTTTTTGTTCACAAATGCTTTGTAATAACTCCAGTTCATAGTAATTATCTACAACAAATCTTCCAACTCCAAGACTTACGCCCATTTCAATTTCATCTATTGTTTTATTATTTCCATGAAATAATACTTTTTCCATAGGAAAGCCTGATTTATAAACTGTGAAAAGTTCACCACCTGATACTACGTCAAGGTATAAGCCTTCTTCAGCTATTAATTTACACATATAAATTGGTAAAAATGCTTTACCTGCATATGCAACTCTGTTTTTATTTTCATTAACCTTGAAATGTTTTATATATTCTTTACAATTATTTCTGACTAATTCCTCATCAAATACATAAAGTGGTGTTTTATATTTATCTCTAAGTTCTTTACATCCAACTCCACCTATATATAATTCATTTCCTTTTACTGACATAGTACCTTGTAATTTCATATCTTAAGCCCTCCTATTTTTGTATGAATCATTTTTTATAAACAAAAATCCCCCTTAAGTTTCACTTAAGGGGGATTAAAATTTAGCTAAAAATATATAGCATCTATTCCTTAAATGTAGCTCAACACAATTTAATATTGTGACAGTTATGCATATATTATATACATCCCCAGGTACATAGCCTTAAAGCATCAGCTATATCCTTCGGCAATAATACCTTTCCCAATAACTCTTCGTTGCTTAACTCATTATTGGTACTGATTATTATCGCGACCTCTACAATTCGTATTCAATTTATTTATATGTAATTTTACATACCTAATTTATAATTGTCAACAATTTTATTTTATTTAAATTTTAATTTGATGTAATATTGTTTCAAAATTAACTTTAATTAAATAAAAAACTCGTACTAGCATTATAAGTAATACGAGTACGAGTTTTTTATTTATTGGTGCGGATGAATGGAGTCAACCCCCACGCCAATGGCGCCAGGTCCTAGTCTGGTGCGTCCGCCAATTCCGCCACATTCGCTTGTCTACATCATTAATTGTATATATATTTCATTAATATATATACTGCTTTTTAATATTATTCTGCAAATCTTTTAAATGTTACTTAACTTTATTAATTAAACTTTAAATTTTCAATTAAGAGTGCTTAATAATATTTAGAAAACTTACTATTTTTCTTTGTTTTAAAAGAAATTTGCTTTTTTTTAACACATTTAATTTTTTTCAACTATACTCTACTTATAGGTTTTAATATCTTTATTATACTAAGGGGGCGATATTAGTGCTTATTAAACAAGTAATAGCTATCAGTATATTTTTAGTGGTTATGTTAGCTATTATCTCAGAAAAAGTAAATAGAGCTATTGCAGCAATGGCCGGAGCTTTACTTATGATTATATTTAATATATTATCAGTGGAACAAAGTCTTAATCATATTGATTTTAATACAATTGGAGTTTTAATAGGTATGATGCTATTTGTTTCGGTTATTAAAAATTCAGGGGTGTTTGAATACATAGCTATTTTATCAGCTAAAAAATCAAAGGGAGATCCTTGGAAAATTATGCTATGTTTTATAATTTTAACCGCTATTTTATCAGCTGTTTTAGATAATGTTACTACCGTTTTATTGATAGGTCCAATGACCATAGTTATAACTCAAATACTAAATATAAATCCAACTCCATTTTTAGTAACTCAAATTCTAGCATCTAACATAGGAGGGACTGCAACTCTAATTGGTGACCCTCCTAATATAATGATAGGTAGCGCAGCAAACCTAAGTTTTTCAGACTTTATAATAAACTTAGGTCCTATAGTTATAATCATTCTATTTTTAACTATCTTATGTTTTAAATTTATGTTTAAAAAACAACTTTTTGTAGATGATAAATCAAAAGAAAAAATTTTAAGTTTAGATGAAAAAAAAGCAATTAAAGATAAACCACTTCTTATAAAAAGTATTATTATGATTATATTTATTTTACTTGGATTTGTGTTGCACAATGTTTTGAACCTTGAATCTAGTATAGTCGCTTTGACAGGAGCTACTATAATGATGTTTATAGGTAAGCAAGATGTTGATGAAATACTTTCTAGTATTGAATGGTCAACTATCGCATTTTTTGGAGGATTATTTGTAATAGTAGGAGGTCTTGTTGAGGTTGGAATAATAAATAGTATTGCTGAATATTTAATAAGTGCAACAAGTGGTCACTTAGTTGTAACAATGCTAGTTATACTTTGGTTATCGGCTATAATTTCATCATTCTTAGATAATATACCTTTTGTAGCTACATTAATTCCACTTATACTAACTATGCAAGGCCAAGGTATAGATGTAATGCCCATATGGTGGGCAACTTCTCTAGGAGCTTGTCTTGGTGGCAACGGTACATTAATAGGAGCTTCCGCTAATATAGTTCTCGCTAATGTAGGTCAAAAAAATGGATGCCCTATAAGTTTTAAAGACTATTTTAAAATAGGCTTTCCACTTATGATTTTTTCAATAATAATCGCAACTATTTATTTACTAATCCGATTTTAAATAAACTTTAGGAGGAATACTAATGAATATTTTGGATAATGCTTATGGAGACACTATAGAAGCTCGACTTAGATATATCGGTGCAACAGATATAAAGAAAATTCACGGGATATTATATTTTATAGAGTTTGAAATTGATAATAATTTAAAAGTTTCATATACCTATAATATAAATTCTAAAAATAAATACTATCTCCAAAGAATAAAACCTTACCCAATTCCAGAAGGAGTTTTTGATAAAGAATATGAAATAGTTTCTTTTATAGAAAAAGATATTAAAAAATTTATGAATGCTAAAAAAAGTAATAATTTCGATCTATTTTTAAAAATTACAGATGAACTAAATACAATAAGTTTTGACATAGAAGAGCTTTTTTTAAATTACAATATAGATAAAATGGATCTAGATAAGTTAAAATGTGAACTTGATAATATATTGAATTTATTTAAAAAATCCAAAAACAGATCTCCTAAAATAGATATTTTAGATAAATAAAATTCATATAAAAAAGGCAGATTAAAGTTAACTTTAATCTGCCTTTTTTATTTTGTTAATTATGTTTAGTTTGAAATATCTTTAATTTTCAATTGATTTATTATATTAATAGTAAAGCAAATAATTATAGATATAAATAACCTTATAGGCATAAATACCGACATTGATATTAATATTGATTTAATTAAGTTAATATTACAAGTTATATATGAAAATTAAATAATCTAAATAAAAGACAACTACATAAATGTAGTTGTCTTTTATCTTAAGAAAAATAAACTTCTATATTGCTTAAAAACTCATCTTTATCGGCTTCACTGTTATTCGCTAAGTTATTATTAATCCATTTAATATTTTCAATCCCACAAATGTTTAATGTAGATTTAATTATTGTATTTTCTATAGGATTTCCTAATTCATTTTTGATATATTGTGTATCACTTTCAGATGTAGTTATAAGTATACCTTTTTTTATGTGGCTCAATTTACCCTTAGGTCTATTATTTTTTTCCTCAAAAGCAAACTCTTTTATAAATACTTTGTCAAAAAAACCTTTAAGCATTGCAGGTACATTATTCCACCATATAGGGAATATAAGCACTATTTCATCACTTTCTTTTAAAATATTTTGATACTTTTTAACTAAATTATCATCAGATTCACCTTTTGTATACAATTTAACTTCCTCTGATGTCATTACAGGATTAAATTCGTCTTGATATAGGTCAATTATACTATAATTTTTACCGCATTTTTCAATGCCTTTAATTACATTATCCATTATATTTTGATTGAATGAATTCTTATTTGGATTAGAAATTATTATTGTAGTATTCATTTTTTAATTCCTTTCTTCTTTTGGCTAGTTTTT
>NZ_LBBT01000239.1 GCF_001006285.1 Paraclostridium benzoelyticum | reverse complement strand
TTTATTTAATTCCTTTATTGCAGTATATATAGTTTCTTTTTTTATACTATTGAATATCATCTCCTCTCTATTTCTTCCAACTTTTTTAAGAAATCTATTTCCATTTTTAAGCGGTCATTTTCAATTTTAAGTAACTTCATCTGAACTTCTAGTTGTTCTTTTTCTGTCATAAGCTCTATTTCTTTAGCCTTACCTCGTTTATCTTCAAGCCCTTTATATCCATGTTTTTTATATTTTCTAACCCAATTGTAAATTTGTTGGTAAGATACTTTATATTTATCTGAAGTTAGATGATAATCAAAATTATTAGTCATGCAAAATCCAACAATTTCAACTCTTTCATCAAACGTTGTTTTTCTCCCTTTAATCATAAGTTTCTTCTCCTTGTTATTCTGAGATTTAGTCATATTATGATTATTATTATACTTGATTATCCAACGTTGAAGTACAGATATACTAGATATTTTGTATTTACTGCATACATCTAATAGCGAATATTTACCTGATAAAAAATCCTTCACTGCTAGTATTTTAGTCTGTGTCGAATAGTACTTATTTGTAGGTTTATTTTTTAAACCTTCAATGCCAATAGATTTATATGTAATAATCCATCTTCGCACTTGTTCTGGACAAACACCAACTTCTTTAGAAATTTCAATAATACTCTTACGATTATTGATGTAATTTAATACTTCCTTTATTTTTACTTCATCACTAACTTTAGCTTTTCTAGGCATAAAAACATACTCCCTTCATAGTTACAGTTTTTATTATTTAAACTGTCTACTATAAAGGGAGCATATCAAATTAATGTATACGACTTTTCTTATATACTAATTATACTATACGTAAAAATAACAATATACAACATGTTTTCTGTTAAATTTATTTTACAAATCTTTATAAAAAAATGAGGCCTCTATGGGGGATAGAGACCTCTTAAATGGGGGAGATTGAGTATTTATTTATACTTATATAATGTCCCATTCTAAGATTTATATACATTATTTTTTAATTTTTTTTATTTATTTTTATTTAAGTTTAATTCTTCTTGATTTTACACATCAAAAAGTGGTTGATATTTAGTTTGCACCGAAGTGGTCATTTAAAGCATCTTCTCAGCTTTATGACCCAAGCGCAAACTAAATATCAACCACCACTTAAATCC
>NZ_LBBT01000238.1 GCF_001006285.1 Paraclostridium benzoelyticum | reverse complement strand
TTAATAATTGTTCATATATAATATTATAGAACTCTACTTATTTTTTTGCAACAATTATATAAATTTATTTTTTAATGCACATAATAATAGTTTTTTTATTATATATATATAATAAAGTGTTTTCAGAAGTAAGATTCGAAAGTCTTTTATTTAGGAGGTTATTAACTTATGAATTTCGATGGTTATATGAACCCTATGTTTTCTGACATGGATAATAAATATATATATCCTATGCCTTATGTTAATCCTATGATATATATGAACCCTTACATGATGAATCAACCTAATTGTCAAAATACTAAAAAACAACCTAGTACTGATAATCAAGCTGATCAGTTACAAAATCCTTATCAAAGTAATCCTATGATGTATATGAACCCTTATATGATGAATCCTATGATGAGTGGTGGTATAGATCCTAATATGCTTATGCAAATGTACATGCAAATGATGCAGATGATGCAAATGATGGGTTGTATGCCTAGCATGAATCCTATGCCTAATCCTGGTATAGACAACTTAATGCAAGATTCTATGGGAGCAGGCTATCCAGATCCTTCAAAACAACAAATGCCTGGTATGCCTATGATGATGCCTATGATGGGTTGTATGCCTGGTATGCCTGGTATGCCTAATATAAACATAGAAGAATTTGATGAAGAGGAAATGTAAATTTATAATAAGGGAAATTTCTTTAAATTTTATGTATAAAGTTTAAAGATTGAGCTAATACTATTAATGTATTCCTCATAATATTCCCCCAATATTATAAATACAAGAAAAAAGCCCTAGAGTTTACTAGGGCTTTTTTTATGTTTATTCTATTTACTAACAACACCTTTTACAATCTTTAATATATCTGTCGCAATTTCAACGTTAGATTTTACACTTTCTTTCGCTACTATAAAGTCCGCAGTTGTATCTGTTATAACTTCTGTAACATCTTTTAAATTATCACTTATCTCACTAAAATTATCTGCTACTTCCGGTAATCTATTGATTGTAGTAGTTATGTTTTGAGAATTAGAAGAAATTAAATTCATTATATTTTTTATAAATTCATTTAAATTCTTTAATGTAAATATCAGGTATAAAATTGCTATACATCCTAATACAGCTAATACAAAATATATTGCATTTATATCTATATACATATTAAGCTCCTTGAGTTTCGCTTTGTTCTAGCTTAATAACTTCTTCGTTTACTAACTCTTCATTTTCATTTAAATTTTTCTTATTTTGTAAATAATCTTTTATTTTATTTTTAGATTCTTGGAAATTTGCCTTTCCTGTATTTAACTTTTCATTTACTCTAACTTTTGCTTGCTGTGATTTTTCATTTACAGTGCTCGCAACTTTCTGCGATTTATCTTTTAAATCTGATCTAGTTTCCTTCCCTGATTTAGGAGCTAATAATATTCCACCTAATGCTCCAGCGGTAACTCCTGCAGCTACCCCTACTGTAGCTATTTTCATTTTTTTATTTCTTTCTGCTACTTTTTTTGCTTTTCTTTTTTGTTCTATTTTTTTTGCTAAACTCATCTTAACCCCTCCTATAATTTTTAATAATCACTTTATACCCAAATTATAAGATTTATAACCTTTTTTGTCAATTTTTGCCAAATTATTCTAAGAAATCATAAAAATCTTCAGATTCAGACTCAACAAAATCATATAGAACATTTTGTTCAAAGAACAGTTCTTCTTCTAATGTTACATAATTTTTAAAGTTACATTGTATTAACTTATTTATATACAATCTATCCTTTTCATTATATGTTGCAACAAAAAATTTATCGTTTATTTGGTAATATAATGCACTTAAATCATTATTTATTACATATGTTTCTTTTTTTACATGATTATTATCAAAGTTAAATCTTGTAAATAACATACCTAAATCAAGTTCACTTTTTAATACAAATGGATTTAATTTATAAAACTTATCTAAGAACTCTGTTTTATCTTTCAAATCATAAATAGCTATATATTCTTGCTTTGATATTTCATCAAATACTTCAAAGTCATAAATATCAGCTTTATCTGTAAACATTAAAGAATCTATTTTATATTCATCATTTTTATAACTTATATGAAAAGCTAACTTGCAAGTGTAATATCCATCACTATCCTCATATAAAACATCACATAAATACATACCATCCTCTTTTTTAGTAACTTTGTTCTTTAAAAGAGCCCCGTTAATATTTGTTATATGCATCTCTGAAATTTTTTCATTATTAGAAAAGTATTTTAAACTATCTTTATCCCATGCAATAAATCTCATAGTCATGTAATTAATAAATTCTATATCATTATCAACCTTTTTACATATTTTTGGATACAAATCAAATATATTAATTTTGGACTCATATTTATCTATGAAGTCTATATATTCCTCAGTATTACCAGGTAATTCTTTTTCCCAATAATATGTTTTTTTACCATAGTAATTGACTAAACTAAGAGCTTCTTCTTCTGTAAGTTGAATTCTATCAGATCCTAATCCTCCCATTAATCGCTCTTGCTCTCTATTTAATTCTTCATACGAAGCGTTTCTCAAACTTACATAGTCCGCTATTCCTAACCCTTCTGCATCTATTAAAAAATACTGATACACAATGTCATCATTATCTTCCCATCCAATTATAAGTCCCATACTTCCCATAAGTCTTGAATTCGTAACCTTTGCAAAAATGAAATCCATTTTATCAAACATCCTTCCTTGAACTTGTTTATTTTAAATATAAATCTATAATAAACCCTATCGATATATTCAGTTCATATAATAACAATATACCCATTTAAAAATTAATTTTAAATTATTTCTTATATTTTTACAACTATATGCTAAATTTATAATATAATAGATAAAAGAAAAATCGCATTAATTGAGGTGATATATATGAAAAAAACTGCAGCTTTCTTTGATATAGATGGGACTCTGTATAGAGATTCTCTAATGGTTGAGCACTTCAAGAAACTAATACGATATGAAATCGTAGATGAAAAGGTATGGCTAACTAATGCTAGAGATACATTTGTTAACTGGGACAAGAGACAGGGGAACTATGATGATTATTTATTTGAGGTTTGCGATATATATGTTGAATCTCTAAAAGGTTTAGACTTGTGTTCTATACATTTTACTAGTAATCAAGTTATAAAGTTAAAATCTGATAGAGTTTATAAATATACTCGTTCTCAAATAAAATGGCATTTAGACCAAGGTCACATTGTAATATTCATTTCTGGAAGTCCCGATTTCTTAGTTTCTAAAATGGCAACTAAATATAATGCTACTGATTTTATAGGTAGTACTTATGTCTTTGAAGACGGTAAATTTAATGGAGAAGTGATTCCTATGTGGGACTCAGCTAGTAAAAATGTAGCTATTAATGACTTTGTTGAAAAGTATGATATTGATTTATCTAAATCCTATGCATATGGAGATACAAATGGAGATATCAATATGCTTAGAAGAGTAGGTAATCCTGTTGCTATAAACCCTACTAAAGAACTTCTTCACCAAATAAGTAATGATGAAAATATAAAGGATATATCTAAAATAATAATAGAGAGAAAAGATTTAGTTTACCAACTACCTGCATCTGTCGATGTTCTAGATATATAATTTTAGGAGGTATTAATGACTTTAACAAATGATAGAGATTTTATGAAAAGATTAGAAGATGATATAGAACATTTAAGTAAAACACTATACTTAGATAATCCTGATTTATGGTTAGATTTTTTAGAAAAATCAACAGATAAAGACTTTGATGAAATGTCTTTATTTTTCGCAGCTAAATATAATTATGTTTCAATTATAAAATTTGCTGTGGAGATAAATAATTTTAATTTAAATTCTAAATCTAAAAATATATCATTTAATTGTGTTAAAAACCATTTAATAGATATTGCTCGCTCTGAAAATTCAATAGACGTATTAGATTATCTATCTAATGAGGAAGTATCTGATATAGTAGATTCAGTAAATGAGTCTAAATCTTTACACGAAAATGTAAAGTTAACTGTTTCGTATAACTGCCCTCATTGTAATTCTAATATATATGAGACAGGATACAAAGTTCTAATTTCTTCTAATTGCACATATTCAACATACGATAGAAAAATCGTTAGGTCAAACCCAGAAGAATTAGATTACGTAACTTGTATTAACTGTAATAATCAAATAAATGATATTACCCCTAAACAATTAGAAACTTTAACAACAGTAGAAAACTGTGGTACATGTGGATCTCACATACCTACAATAGGAATTTTAAAAGAAGTAAATTCAAACTTTAATACATCAACTGGTGTTTTTGAGGATATCAATTCTACATTTTGTTGCAAATCTTGTAGAAAACCTTTAGAAGATATACAGTTAAGACATTTTAATCTAATTTAATTTAAAATTTCCCAGGAAATTTTAAAATCCCACTCTTTAAATGTTAAAGAGTGGGATTTTTTATTTAAATTTAATTATTTTCTTAATCTTAACATCATAGTATTCAATAAATAGAGTATATACATAGTCATATACAATAAAACCTATTTCAAATCCAATTACAGTAAATAAGTTCATCGGTATGAATATAAACGCTTTGAGAATTATATACAGCAACACTGCAATTAGATTAGCAAAAGCTATTTTTAAAACTAGCTCTATATATACCCTTTGATTTTTTTCTATCAAATATTTTACTATTCCATAAATTCCAAATGTAAATACATAAAAAATCCATTGGGCTTTATTTTGTATAATAAAGAAACTCAATAAAATCGATGCTATAGAAAATATTGCTCCATATTTTCCTCCATACTCTATTATTACTATAGAAACTATAAAAGAAGCTGCCCCCATAAAAAACAAAGTATTAATGGGAATTATGTTTGATAAAATTAATAAAATTATGTTTAAAGACAGTAAAATTCCAGTATATGCTATTCTTTTACTCATATACATATCCTAACAACATTCTATAAAGTCACCACCAAAGCATTCGCATATACTATCTAGGCACCATAATTTCGTACAAACTTCACAGAAGTCGTCTCCGCAGCAGCAACAATCATCACAACAGCAACAACAACAGCATCCATCTAAGCTATTATGTCTTCTTCTATTGTAATTATGAGCTCTCCTATTATAGTTGTCATAGTTATTGTTATATCTTGTAATTGCATCTTCATAAACTTTATTTTCAGGTTCAATGCTTATAGCTTTTTTTAAGTATGATTCTCCTTGCTCGTAATAACCTAAATTTAAAGATGCTATTCCTATAAGATAATTCCAGCTAGCACTACTTTTATCAACTATAGATATTAATATGTCATATCCCTTTTGAAATTCTTTATTGCTTATAAATTCTTTTGCCAAGTTGAACTTTTCATTATAAGTAGGATTGTTGTACATTAACTTCACACCCTTTATTTAAAATATTTTTATATCTAAGATAAACACCTGAATAAACTATATTCTCTATAATGTTTATATTAGCTTTTATATGTAGATTATCTATAGACTGTGCTAAATATCCTAAGCTTATAGATATAAGTTTATCCACCTTTTGTTTTAGTTCTTCTTTTTTATCTATGTATTCAATAAAAGGATTATATCTTCCTTTTTTTATGTCTTTATCTAAATCCTCATATGCATCTAATGTATATATATATTTACCTATATTAAATCCAATATTTCTTAAATCATCTCTATATTTATCGTCCTTATAAGAAAAAATTTCTCCCATAAGATTTCCAAATGTATTAGAAACTGCATCTATGTTGGTACTTTTTTCATCTTCTAGCTTTTTTAGATTTTCCAATTGTTTTTTTATATAATCTGCTTTTTCAGGATATTTATCATAAGCTTTTTTTAGCTTTCCTTTGTATATATTGTAAGCTAATATATCTTTGATTCCTTTATCATCATTTAAATTATCTTCTAACTTATAGTAAGTTAAAAGTACATTCATGCTAGCAGCGTATTCTGTTATCTCATTAACTATTCTCATTTTTTTATTTATAGGATTAGCTATACACACCTCTTTAGTTATATTAGCTTTAGGCCTATAAACAGAAGTTAAAAGTAAGATTAAAAAAGTTATATCATAATTTAGAGACAGTCTAGATATCTCTCCATGATTTTCCTTTAAATACTTGCACAAACCACAATAATATCCCTTATATGTGTCAAACTCTCTAAATGTTAAATCCATCTTATTTATTCTAACATATCCAAACATTATTATCCTTCCTATATCTACGAATTTAAATTCTATAAATATAATATCTTTTTATTTATATAATATACATTTTTCTATATTATATCAATTTATATAAATTTAATCATATATCTCTATTTTTATCACATCTTTCAATCATATACAAATAAATGCGCTTTATACTATATAATATTAGTTATATTAAAAATAAAAAGCTATAAGAATTATATAATTCTTATAGCTTCTTTAAATACAAATTTATTTATTTTCAAGTATTATTCAACTAAGTTTTTAGCTAATTTTTCTAATAAATCTTGTACATTTGTAACCATAGTTATAACTTCTAAGCTACCTCTATCTCTTAACTTGTTAACTGCAAATTCAGATATATCTATAGTGTAGAAATGAACAGGTCTTACTTTTCCATCTACAACCCTATAAGAAGGAGTCATATTTCCTACAGCTATAGTATGAAGTTGAGTAGCTAAGCAAATTACTGTTGTAGCTTTTTTTACATGACTTCTCATAGCATCTTGTGCTTGATAAACGTCCCCATAAACTATCGGTAATGGTCCATCATCTCTTATAGATCCTCCAAGAACTATAGGTACATTATTTTTAACACAAGCATGGATTATTCCATCTTGTATATTTTCATTTTCTATTAATTTCTCTATAGATCCTGCTCCTCTAGCTTTATTTAATAAATCTAGATGATGATAGTGTCCATTTTGTATAGATTCTTGTGTGTATACATGTTGCCCTAGTGCAGTTCCAAATACTCCTGCCTCTAAGTCATGAGTTGCAACTGCATTTCCACCTAAAAATGCATTTACATAACCATTATCTATTAATGATGCCATAGAATCTCTAGCTCCTTTAGCAAATACAGCTGCAGGCCCTAGAACCCATACTATGTATCCATGTTCTTTTTCATATTTTAATAATTCATATAAATTTTCATAATCTTTAGTGTAAGAAGTTTCTCTTGATCTTCCTGATCTAAACGCAAAAACATCTCCCTGAGCTTCTTCTTCTGTTTGGAAACCATTAGGATATAAGTAAATTCCATCTTTTGCATCTTCTGTTCTTCCTACTATAACTTTGTCCCCAACTTTAAGTCTTCTAAACTCTACTACATCTATTTTATCATCATTAGTTATTATAGGTACGCAGTCCATTCTAGTTTCTTCAGCTAATACCCATTTCCCATTTACTTTAAAATATTCTGGGTAAATGGACATAGCATGATAATTTTCTGGTGCTACACCATCTTTTTCTACAACTCCATAGCTTGCATCAGGAGCATTAACAAATACATCTTGTGTAAAATCTGGTTCTCTATATTCCCTTAATTTAAAAGACATCTTAAAACCCTCCATAATAAATTTTTATGCTTAAAAACTTCCCTTCGATATAATTATAACACTAAAATTCTTTAATTTGGTGAAATAACACCTACTTTAGCGAAAACGTTCTTCCAGTTTCATTGTATTCTAATTGATTTGCTTCATTTAATTCATTTAAAATGATAATCATTAAATCTGAGTTTAAAAATGTATTCCCATTTACATCTTTAATTTTCAAATTGTATTTGCTATATTTTTCTACTGCATATTTGCTTATTTTATCTTCAACTATTATATTAAATTTTTTATCTAAATAAACCTTAAATAGCCATGGCATGGCTTTATCACTTAAATTATTTACAAAGTAATCAAATAATAAATAAATTTCATTGTCTTCCTCAATGGTTAAAAAATCTGGTGAATTCTCTATAATTTTATCTATAAATACATTATATTTTTCCATATTTAATATACTCCTTTATAACTCTATTAAATTTATTTCAGTTTCTTTATCTTTTATTAGGTTAAGTGTCGCAATTGTAGTAGGTAATTTAAATCTCTTAGGTCCCGCTGATCCTGGATTTATATACAATATTTTATCTTTTATATAATTTTCACTTTTGTGAGAATGACCATATATAACTATATCTACTCCAATTTTATTTAAATCCTTCTTAATAGTCTTTATATCATGTACTACATATATTTTGATACTATCAAATTGTATCAAAATATCTTCTCGAATACTTTCAAATTCAGCTTTTTTATCACAATTCCCTTTTATAAATTTAACATCAGAAATTTTTCTTAGTTCCTCTATAACTTCTATACTCCCAATATCACCTGCATGTATAATTAAATCACACCCTTCAAAGTGATTTAAAACTTCTTTTCTTATCATACTATGCGTATCAGATATTAATCCTATCTTCACATTAACACCTTCTTTCTGCAAAACTATACCCCCTAAAAATTAGGGGGTATTTATTATTCTTTAAAATCATAAAATAAATTTAATATATCTAAAAATATATTTATAAAGTCTAAGTATAAGTTTAAAACATGTATAGATAAATCTTTACTATCATTAATATTTCCACTTTCTATTGCATATTTCACTAAACTTACATCATATAGTATGTATCCACTAAATATAATTATACTAAATACAGTAACAGTTATATTGAATGCTCCAAATCCTACAAATGAAGCTATTATTGTGAATGGAATTAAAATTATTAATCCTACAAATAATGTATTTCCTAATTTCAGATATTTATCACTTTTTTCTCTTCTTGCTATTGTTGATAATACAAGAAATATTAAAGCTGTAATAAATAAAACACTTATTACAATTTCTTTACCTAAGCTACCCACATACATTTGAATTATAGGGTATAAGATTATTCCATCTATAAAAGTAAATAAATATACCCAGTTCATGCTAAATCTATCAGGTATAATTCCTTTTCTAGAAACTAAACACAGTATTAAAAGTGCCACTACCATCACTACAACAATAATATTCGCAATCATAGCTACACTTTCTGGTACAAATGCTACTCCAAATCCATATCCTAAAAAACAGAATAGTATTGATATAGCTAAATATTTAAACACATCCGCTATCGGATTTTGAATTACTTTATTCATTTCTTTTCACTTCCTATTTAAAATTATAATATAATTATAACCTCACACTATACATTATTTGGTTAAATTATAGTTACAAATAGTTTACTCAATAAGCTTTATATAATCATAATACCCCATTTCTTTCATTTTACTTTTAGGTATAAATTTAAGAGATGCCGAGTTTATACAATATCTAAGTCCTCCATGTTCTTTTGGTCCATCATCAAAAACATGCCCTAAATGAGAGTTTGCTTTTTCACTTCTTACTTCTGTCCTAACCATTCCATGAGAAAAGTCCCTTTTTTCAATTATAACGTCCTCTTTTACTGGCTTTGTAAAACTTGGCCAACCACAGCCTGAATCAAACTTTTCTTTTGATGTAAATAATACTTCTCCACTGACAACATCTACATATATACCTTCTTCTTTATTGTTCCAATATTCATTATCAAATGGAGGTTCTGTCTGATCATTTTGAGTTACCTCAAACTGAATAGGCGTTAATTTATTTTTTAGTTCTTCTCTTTTTTTATTGTTTTTATCCCAGAAATTTTTTATAAAATTATATCTTCCTGATCCCTTAAAATACATTTCATAATGTATTGGATTTTTTTTATAATAATCCTGGTGATATTCTTCTGCTGTATAAAAAGTTTCTGCAGGAAGTATCTTAGTCGCTATTTCTTCTTTAAAAATCTCACTTTCTTGTAATTCTTGTTTTGATTTTATAGCTTCTTCTTTTTGCTTATCATCGTGATAAAAAATTGCAGTTTTATATCTATTTCCTCTATCATTAAATTGTCCTCCACCATCAGTGGGATCTATTTGTCTCCAATATATTTTTAATAATTCATCATATTTAACTAATTCATCATCATATGTTAACTGTATTGCTTCTAAATGCCCTGTATTTTCTAAACATACTTCTTCATATGTAGGATTTTTTGTATATCCCCCTGTGTACCCAGCTACAATTTTTTCAATTCCTTCATATTTACTAAAAGGTTTAAACATACACCAAAAACATCCACCTGCAAAAGTCGCTAATTTTTTCATGTTACTACCTCCAACTTATTTATTTATATATATATTCCCTGTTTTTACAAATCATAATCGCTTATACGTTTGTATACCTACTAAATTTTGTATTATAATAAATAAATAAATAAATATAAACTCAACTTAATTTTGGAGGTGAGATTTTGAAAGATAAGTACATCATATATTTCATAAGTCGTACTAAAGATAATATGATTAAATTTATAGATAAAAATTTGAAACTTAATAATTTAAATGACCTGATCCCTACTCACGGAAATATATTAACTGCCCTTTATGAAAGTAATGGACAGCTAACAATGAAAGAAATTTCAAAAAAAATAGGAAAAGATAAATCTACAGTTACATCATTAGTAAATAAATTAATCATTTTAGGATATGTAAAAAAAGATAAATGTTTAATAGATAAAAGAGTAACTTATATAAGCTTAACGGAAAAGGCATTAACTATAAAAGACCGTTTTGATTTAATTTCTTCTCAAGTAAAAGAAACTGCATATAAAGATTTCACTAAGGAAGAAAAAGAAGAATTTTTACGATTATTAAAAAAAATGAGCAAAAACTTTAAAAATGCAAATGAGAATTTATAGCAAAAAAATAGATAGATATAATCTCTATCTATTTTTTGGGGATATATGAATTTACAGTTTTTATTCTTTAATAACTGAATCTCTTAAAGAACTAATTTCTTTCATATCTAGGTATATCCTATATAAACTTATCATTATTGCTTTTTCTAAATCGCTTTTTCTTGAATTAAAAAATACTTTATAAAATTCATATAAACTCTGATCTTTATATGTAGTTTCTTTCAGTTCTTTATATAGTTTATTTACTAATTTAACTTCACTTTCTATTCCTCCACTTAAAAGTATAGAGAAACTTATATTTGTAAAAAAGTCATTTTGTTTTTTTAAAATTCCCTCGATATTTTCTTCTTTTAGCTTATTATTTATAAAGTTAAGTCTCATCCAGTAATAATTATTTTTAACAATTGCTTTTTCAATTTCTATATCACCTATGCCTTCTGAAGATATAAAGTTACATATTTCTTTATTAAAATTTATATAACTATTTATTGTACTTTTCATATCATTATTAATTTTATACGGAAATACTAAATTTGTTATAACTACAGTAGACATAGATGCAAACAATATTAATATTACTCTGTATTCTAATAGAGTAAAAATTGTTGTATTTGGATAGATCAACTTAACTGCTGTTATAGCTGTCATAGTTATAAATATACATCTTATATTATATTTTCTAATAGATATGTTTAAATATAGTGATATCATAAATATAAATATCATTAATTTTAAATTTCCATTAATTAGTTTATATATTATTCCAAGTGCTATAGCTCCTAAAATAGTTCCTATTGCTCTGTCTATAGATTTTTTTGTACTTTCTTCTGCGTATGGAAGCAATACAACTGCCAGTGTATATACTACCCATTTCCCTTCATAGATATTAAAATAATCTACTATAAAAACTGCTATAGATATTAATATTGAAGCTTTTATAGCTAAGTTAAATCTTAAAGAATCCATACTAAAATTATTGGTTATTGTATTAATATTATTTTTTAATTTTTTTCTTATATTTGTTTTTTCAACTATAATTTTCATCTTTTGTTCATCATCTAAACAATTGTATAGTTCTTTAATAGCTATTCTTAAACTATAATAATTGTATTTATCTATATTTTCCTCCATATTTTTTATATCTATTGATTCATTATATCTACAAAAATTTTTTTTTAATTCCTCTAAGTTTAAATTACCTGAAATATATAAATTTATATCTTCCAAAACATAATT
>NZ_LBBT01000237.1 GCF_001006285.1 Paraclostridium benzoelyticum | reverse complement strand
GAAAATATACTTAATTAAAAAAATGTAAAAATATTGAAACAGGGTTACTTGTTGTACCCAAAATAAGTATGAAAACCTTTATTGTAAATAAAAATTAATTAAAATTGTTTTGATTAGTAAATAGAATTGTAATTAGTTTATAAAAAAGATTTATAAAAAATTTTTACAAGTAAATAATAAAAAGGATGAATATTGTAAAGTAATAAACAAATGTGAATAACAAATATATGTATAAGTTAAATAATACTATTTTAAGGAGAGATTACTAATGAAAGAGAATAATCAAAACTATGGAAATTTAGATTTTGTAAAATTAAATGAAACTTTAGCAGATCCAGAATTTGCAAATTGGTATTATAATCAAATAATGAATGGAACTGATGCAAATTTAGAGATAATGGGATTTGTAGATATTTTAAAGAAATACTCAGACGGAGAATATAAATAAACAAAAATAAACCTCACATTTGTGAGGTTTATTTTTATTTATTTGTATTTTTTATAAAACGATTCGTATAAAGGTATAGTTATAATTGAAGCAATAAAAGCGTCTATCATATCGTGCATAGTATCTGCAAGTCCACCAACTTGCATGTTTGTTCCCAAAAAGCTATCTATTAAAAATTCAGATATCTCCCATAAACCAGCTATAGCCATGCTAAAACAAAATGTAAATACAATGATAACTTTTCTATCAATCAGTGTATTTGAATTAGAATTTAACAGAACCAATGCATCATATGCAAATAAAACGGCTAAAACACCTGATAGAGAATGCATTATATCATCATAATGATTGACTATTCCATAAAAATCGAAACAAGAACCCAAGTAAGATGAAAATAAAGTAAATATAAGTATTGAAAAAATTAAAATAGGAGAAATTACATTAATAAATTTTTTGGTTGCAAATTTTATAAATAAAGTTATCATTAGAGAGCAAAAACAGGGTACAATTTGAAATGATTGTCCAAAGAAAATAAAGTATATTAAAGAAATTGTATATAATAATATAAGTATGTTTGTAGTTAAAATTAAGTATTTAGGAACTTCTTTTTTATAAAATAACAAAATGAAACCCTCCTTCACGTTTTAATGTATTACTAATAATATATTAAAGCAATTAACAAAATATGTATAGCATAAAATTTCCTAATATAACCATAATTAATTGTGTTTTTTTAAAATAATTCCAAATACTAATATTGATTACAGTTATAAAAAAATAGATGAAGGGAGTTTTTTATATGCTAGCTAAAAAAATATATAAAAATATAAAAGAAGAGAAAAAAGAATTGGAGAGAAAAACTAAAAGAAACAAAGCTGCAAAAATAACTACACTTACAGCTTTAGGAATAGGAGCCGCGACTATTGGTGCTACAATGGTATATAAAAAAGTTAAGGCAAAGCAAGATGATTATGATTATGATTATGGCTTAGAAAATGTATATGAAGAAAATGAAGACTATGAATTAAAATCTAAAATAGAAGAATTTAATAGTAATAGATTAAGTTATGATAATGAAGAACATTCATCAAATGAAGAAATGAATAAGTTTATAAATAAAATTGACAATGAAGATGAAAATTTAAATGAAGACCAATTTAAATAAAACTCCCTAAATGGGAGTTTTAATAATTTATACCAGCTACCTTAATATTTTCTTTTTCCATAGAGCTACAAGGCGTAACACCATAAGTCATGTTGCAATGATCGCATTTGTCAACATGCGTATTCATAATAAATGTATTTTTACAATTGGAACAAACGATTTTATGTGGTGTTCTTAATGGAAAATCAGCCTTACCTTTACTTCTAACTAAATCAACAATTTGCTTTCCGTCATTCTTATTTGTATTTGCACATCCGCAAGACATAAAAAAATCCTCCTAAGTGATAAATTATGTAGATTATTATATATTAAATAAATAAAAAAATCTGTAACAAATGTTACGAATTAGTATGTAAGTTATTTAAAAAGATTTATAAAAATTATTATGCATGGGAGTGAAAAAGTATCTAGCAAGAATGCTCCTACTAAAGGAACTATCAATGATGCTTTTTCAGATGGACCATACTTATGGGTAACAGAATTTATGTTAGCTAATGCATTAGGTGTATTTCCTATTCCATGACCTATAATACCTGATACCATTACGGCTGCATCAAAATTTTTTCCTAAAACTTTAAAACATACAAAGATTGAGTAAATTAGTATGAATATAACTTGAGCAAAAATTATTAAAATCATAGGACCTGCAATAGTTGATAAATCTAATAGATTTATACTCATAAGGGCTATTATTAAAAACATTGAAAGTGCTATATCACTTGCGAAATCTAGTATATAGAAATTTAAATCTATTAATTTGGCTTTATCATTAAAATTTCTAAATATACAAGCAACGATCATACAACCTACAACACTTGGGATAACGATGGAAGTTTTTAAATATATTGTCCTTGCGATTAAATCTCCAAAATTCAAGCATAGAAGAATAACTAATGTATGTTCAAAAAAATTTATTGGGGTAAAAATATTAGGTTTAGAATTTCTAGTTAAAAAGCTTTTAGTTAAAAAATTACATTTTTTATTATATAACTTAGGATATGGATTAAACTTAGGTTTTAGATTATTCTTTTCAATTAAATATCTTGCCACTGGAGCACCTAAAAGTCCCCCTATTATTATACCTAAAGTTGCAGAAGCAAGACCTATGGTTACAGCGCCGTTTATTCCCAATTTTTCTATAGTACTGCCAAATGCAGCTGCATTTCCATGTCCGCCTTCCATTGATATAGTTCCACACATAAGAGCTATTAATGGATGAATATTAGTGATTTTAGCTATCGAAATAGCTATTATATTTTGAGAAAGTGCTAAAAAGCCACATAGAATCCAGTACTTAAATAGTAAACTTCCTCCTTTTTTTACAAGTTTAAAACTAGCGTTAAGTCCTAATATTGTGAAAAAAGCAGTCATAAATATAGATATAAAGTTTTGAGAAACACTGATATTTACAATATTGAAAATTCTTAAAAATAATGATAAAAGTGTGAAAAGTAATCCACCTATAACTGGTGATGGGATACAAAATTTTGAGAAAAATTTAATTTTATCTTTTAAGAAAGTACCAATTATGAAAAATACTATAGCTATAGATAATGTAGATAACAAATTTAGATTTACGTTCAAATCAAAGCACCTCCTAGAGAAGATTATATGACCTTAACTCATAATTAATGAAAGAATGTTTTAAAAAATATAGTAAAACACATAAAAATAGCGAAAAATAGATAACAATAATCGACAATTAATTTAAATGGTAAAATTTTAAATAAAATCTTGTTTTATTATGGCAAAATAGGGTAATATATATAATATAAAAATATTTTGCGGGGTGGTAAATATGAAAAAAATAAATGAATTACTAAAAGAGTTTAAGGATGAATTAAAAGGTATAATGGATACTATGTTAGTAAGTGAAAGATTAAACTCTCAAAGATGTATAGCAAAAGATATAGATACAACTAAGACAATAATAGATCAAAAAGAAGAAAAAAGAGAACTTGATGAACAAGAAATGAGAAAACTACATAAATCTTTAACTGACTTAGTTGAAAATTTAAAAGGTGTAGGTGGAGAATTATTAGTAAGTGAAAGGCTAAATACACAAAGATGTATAGCAAAAGATATAGACACAACTAAAACAATAATAGATCAAAAAGAAGATGAACACATAAGTATGGAAGAAATTGAAAAACTAGCAGATGAAGCTAAGGGTCTAGTTAATACTATGTTAAATGAAGAATTAGATGTAGTAAAAGGGAATGATACTACGGAAACAATAATAGACAAAGAGGAAAATTTAGAAAATACAGAAGAATTCCACAAATTAGTAGAAGAATTAAAAACATTAATGTCTACTATGTTAGTTGGAGAAAGATTAAATACACAAAGATGTATAGCAAAAGATATAGATACAACTAAAACAATAATAGATCAAAAAAAATAAAAAAGTAAAATAGCTTGTCTATTTTACTTTTTTTATTTTTTTTTAAAAAAATTACCATGAAAGGGTCATCAAGTGTTAATATTAAAGAAAAATATGATTAATATGGAATGCATTGGACATAAATTAAATATAGATAAAAAACAAATGATATAGATAATCATTTACAAATGAAAAATAAAATAGTATAATTTAAAATATAAAATTTTCGGAGGATGATTTATGAGTATACTAATAAGTAGTGCTGAAGAGACCTTTTTACATGTGGGTTCACTAGTCAGCATGTCTATATTAATTTTTGGATTTATAAACTACAAAACAAGTGGAAGTTTCGTAGAAATAATAAGTAAAAATAAAAAATTACAGCCACTATTTGGAGCTTTGTTAGGAGCGCTTCCTGGTTGTGGAGGAAGTATAGTTTTAATGCCGCTATTTATAAGTAATAAGGTAACCTTTGGAACAATAATAGCGAGTTTGATTGCTAGTATGGGAGATAGTGCCTTTTTAATGATGACAACTGATTTTAAAGCATATATCTTAGTAACGGTTATAAGCTTTTTAGTTGGTATTTTAACTGGATACATAGTTGATCACTTTAAAACGGAAGAAAGATTAGAACTACATAAATGTAAGTCTGATTTGAATAAAGATAAAGCTAATAATTATTCAAGAACTTCGACTTCTAATTCATGTGATATTCAAAAAAGTAGCAAATTTTATCATCTAGCACATGAAATAGTTCATGGTATAGGATATAAAATATATTTATTATTACTTATAACGGGATGTGTATTTATGATACTAGCACATTCAGGGTTAGAGTTTGGATTTATAGAAGCTATGCATTCGTTTGAAGAAATAATAGCTATATTAGGTATAGTATCATCTTTTATATATATGATAATGACTAAAAAGGTTATTGAAAATGAAAACTTTGAAGAAAATGAACATAAACTTATGTCATTAAAAGAAACTTTAATACATTCTGTAAGTGAAATATCCTTTGTTATTGTTTGGATTTTCTTAGCATATGTATTATATGATTTAATTATACTTATGGCTGGAGGAGAAGAAGCACTAGTAAAATTAATATTAGGAGCAGGAGTTATAAGTGTATTTGCTGGAGCTGCACTTGGAATTGTACCAGGGTGTGGAGTTCAAATTGTAGTGATGTCATTTTACTTAAAAGGAAGCTTACCTTTTGCAGCATTAGTTGCAAATAGTATATCTCAAGATGGAGATGCATTATTCCCTTTATTAGCTATGGATAAGAAGTCTGCTTTATGGGCAACTATAATAACCACAATTCCATCAATTATAGTAGGATTATTAATTTATTTTATATAGAAAAATTAATGGTTAATTTATAAGCATATATTCATATTCTATAGTATAGATTTTATTATGGAGGAAATATATGAAAAATAACTGTATGGTTGTTGGAATAGCAATAGGAGTTTTAGCTGGAGTATTATTTACGAGAATAAATTTTACAACACTTATTACCTTGGCACTAGGTATATGGATTGGATATTTTTTATCTAATAAAAAATAGGAGCTATCTCATAATTATGAGATAGCTTTTTTATTATTATAAAATATAAAATGGATATAATAGATAGTATAAAGTACATATAAATATATTGGGGAGGTGGACCTGTGAGGTACTTTGTAGTTTATATGAAGAAGTATTTTATTTTATTTACTTTAGGTATAGTGTTAGTTAGTTTTGAAGCTGTTTGTGATTTAATGCAGCCCACTATATTGGCAAATATTATAGATATTGGGATATCTAACAAAGATATGAGTTATCTAATAAATAAAGGTATTTTAATGGTAGTAATAACTATAGCAGGTGCTGTTTTTGCTATTTTAAGAAGTATAATTTCAACAAATGTATCTCAAAAATTTGCTAGAGATTTAAGAAGTGATGTATTTGCTCATATAAATTCGTACTCATTTGAGAATATAGATAAAATAAGTAAAGGGTCTTTAATAACTAGGAGCACTAATGACATTAATCAGATACAACAATTTGTAAATGGGTTAATGAGAATTATAATAAAAGCACCTATACTTTGCATAGGAAGTTTTGTATTAGCAATGAAGTTAAATCTAAAACTGTCAATAGTTTTATTAGTTGGCATAATAATTATATTTGGAATAATTATTATAAATCTAAATATAGGTACGCCTTATTTTAAGAAAGTTCAAATATCTTTAGATAATTTAAATTCAAATCTAAGACAATATTTATGTAATATAAGAATAGTTAAACTATTTAATAGAGAAGCATATGAAGAGGAAAAATTTGAAAATGTAAATACGAATTTATTAGAAGTAACAGAAAAAGCTATGAAAATTAGTGCTGTGTTTAAGCCTACTATAACTCTAATTTCTAATATAATAATAGCTATTATATTATACTTTGGATCAAAACTAATTTTAAATAATGAAATTGAAGTAGGTGTTATTGTAGCGTACATAAATTATATAGGGAGGATTTTGACTTCACTGCTTATGATAGCACATATCTTTAATGTATTTATAAGAGCTAAAGCATCTAGCGAAAGAGTTATAGAAGTTTTGAACACTGAAAATAGTATAGATAAGAGTGGGAATATAAAAATAAGCATAAATGGTAGTTTGGAATTTAAAAATGTGGATTTTTCATATATTGACAATGAAAAAGTATTAGATGATATAAGTATTAAAATAAATAAAGGAGAACACATAGGAATAATTGGTCCAACAGGAAGCGGAAAAACAACTTTAATAAATTTGATAATGAAATTTTATCAGATAAATAAAGGAACTTTAAAAATAGATGGAAATAATATAAATAATTTAGAAAGTAAAAATTTAAGAAGTTATATTGGATTAGTTCCACAAAAAAGTACTTTGTTTAATAAAAGTATAATCAATAATATAAAAATGGGAAATAAGAAAGTTTCACTAGATGAAGTTATAAATGTATGTAAAATATGTGGTTGTGATGAATTCATAAAAAACTTTGAAAGTGGATATGAAGAAATGGTTGGTGAAAATGGATCTAATTTGTCTGGAGGTCAGAAGCAAAGAATCTGCATAGCAAGAGCTTTAATAAAAAATCCTAGAATTTTAATTTTAGATGACTCATTTAGTGCTATGGATATAAAAACTGAAAATGAAATTAAAAATAATATAAAACAATATATAGATGATACTACATACATAGTAGTTTCTCAAAAAATCAACTCTATATTAGATATGGATAAAATAATAGTTTTAGAAAATGGTAAAATAGTTGGGTTTGATAGCCATAACAACCTATTAAGACAATGTGAAATATATAAAGAAATATACAGCTCTCAAATATCTCCAGATGTATAAAGGTGGTGGATAATCGATGAAAAGTAAGATTGAAAGCAGATTTACACCAAAGAAGAAACCCAAGAATGCTAGAAAAACAATTTTTACGCTTTTAAAGTATTTTAAAAATGAGAAAAAAACATTAATATTAATAAGTATTTTAGTTTTTTTAGATTGTTTAATAGTTATATTAATACCACTGTTAATAGGAAAGTGTGTAGATATAATAGATACCAATGAATTTAGTAAATCTATATTTAAAATAACCTTGGGAGCTTTAGTTAGTTTTTATCTAATTGATTCAGTAGTAAGCTTATTTAAGGAATTTATAATAATAAACATGTCTCAAAGGGTTATAAAAAATATAAGATTATCTATTTTCTCGAAATTACAAACGTTACCTATTTCATATTTTGATGAACATAAAAATGGAGATTTAATGAGTAGAATAACTAATGATATAGACAATATAAGTAGTGGTATATCAAGTTCAATAACTCAGATAATTACATCTAGTATAACCGTATTTGGAACTGTATTTATGATGTTTATACTAAGCCCTCAATTGACAATATTAAGTATAATTACTATGCCATTAGTTGTTGTACTAAGCAAATTTATTGCTAGAAAAAGCAAGTCATTTTTCAAAAGACAACAAATAGAATTAGGTCTATTAAACTCACACATAGAAGAAAACATAAAAAATATGAATGTAATAAAAGCCTTTAACTATGAACATGACTCAGTAGAAAACTTTAATAAAATAAATAATAGGCTTTTAAGAGAATCTTTAAAAGCTCAAGTATATAGTTCTCTTCTTATGCCTATGATGAATGTTATTACGAATATATCATTTACACTTATTTCAATAGCAGGGGCATATCTTTCTATAAAAAATATAATAACTGTAGGAACTATAGCTACATTTTTAAGTTATACTAAACAATTCACTAGACCTTTGAATGAACTTGCAAATTTATTTAATACTTTCCAGATATCTATAGCTGGATGTGAAAGAGTTTTTGAAATATTAGACGAGAATGTAAAAGAAAAGCATTTAAGTAAAAGTATTAAAAATAAAGATATGTTAAAAGGAGATATAGAATTTAAAAATGTATGGTTCAAATATGGAAAAGGTGATTATATAGTAAAAGATTTGAGTTTTAAAATTAAAGATGGAACAAGCAATGCAATAATAGGTACAACAGGAAGTGGAAAAACGACTATTATAAATCTTATAAATAGATTATATGAACACGATAAAGGAGATATTTTAATAGGAGGATATGATATAAATGACTATGATAAAGAATACTTTAATAATTCTTTATCAATTGTATTGCAAGATATATATTTATTCAATGGAACGATTTTAGACAATATAAAATATTCGCAATTAGAAGCTACAAAGGAAGATGTAATTAATGCATGTAAGATTTCTAATGCACATAGCTTCATAATGAAATTAAAAAAAAATTATGACACATTGATAGAAGAAGGTGGAGATAGTTTGAGTATTGGACAAAAGCAATTAATAAGCATAGCAAGAGCTATACTTAAAGAGTCTACAATATTAATTTTAGATGAAGCGACAAGTAGTATAGATACTAACACAGAAAGAAAAATTCAAGAAGCTATAAAACATGCGATGAAAGATAAAACTAGCATAATAATAGCTCATAGACTAAGCACCATAAGATACTGTGATAATATAATGGTAGTAGATAAGGGAGTAATAGCTGAAAGTGGAAGTCATGACCAACTTATGAAGAAAAAGGGTATTTACTACGATAGTATATGCTCACTAAACAAGGAGAATATGAATTAAGGTGACATTTAGATATTAGATGCCACCTTAAACTATGTACTTAAAAGAAATAATTTAAAAATCCAGTATGTTCATTAAAAATATTAAAACCTATTAAAATAAGGATTATTCCACCTGAAAATTTAGCGAAACTTCCTAAAAAATACCCAACCTTATTTCCTATTAATACACCTAAAAAACAAAGTATGAAGGTTATTGTGCCGATACAAAGTATTATTGGTAGTATTGAAATATTTAAAAATGAAAAACTAATGCCTACGGCAAGAGCATCTATGCTAGTAGCAATAGCTAAAATAAATATATTAAAATTACTCAACTTAGAGGAGTTAGAATTATCATCATTTGAAAAAATCATATTCAATCCTAAAAAACACAACAGCACTAATGCTATTACGTGATCAATAGACTTTATATATTCAGAAAATCCAATTCCAATTTTCCATCCAATAAGAGGCATTAAAGCTTGAAATAGTCCAAAAGAAAAACCAATTTTAAGAGCCAATTTAAAATCTAATTTTTTTACACACATACCCTTAGATAATGATACAGTAAATGCATCCATAGATAATGCAATAGAAGTCATTAAGATGAAAGTTATGCTCATGAAAATCCTCCCTATATATATTAAAATAAAATAGTTCAATATTAATATATATAGGGATAGATATGTAAATAGTCCAAGTTTTTAAAAAAAGCGTACTTTACTATTTGTAAGGTACGCTTTTAAAACTATTTCTCTAATTGTTTTAATTCTTTTTTTATTTCTTTATCTATTTTTTTTATTTCTTTGTTTTCTTCTTTAATTATTTTACTTTCTTCTCTTTCTAGTTCTCTTTCTTCTTTTTTCATTTCATGCTTTAATTCTTTAGTAAATTTATGTTCTTCATGATTTTCATGTCTAAGTTCTTTTTTATCTTCATGTATAGATTTTAAACATTCTACATCTTTTTTTAATTCGTCTTCTATGTGTTTTACTTCATTTTTAACAGTCATCTTTAACATCTCCTTAAGAATAATTGATTTAATAATTAAATCTTAGCACTCGTGCCAAAATATGTAAATAGATAACAAAAAACGTCGAAACTTTTATATTTTCTAAAATATTACACACATCAAAAATATGAATAATTTTAATCTAATTATATAAATAGGCGAAATTTTTTACAATTATGAAAATTTATACATAAAGTTTTTATAGATTATAGAAAAAGTGCTAAATAAATAATATAATAATATGAGTGGGTAAAAAAGGAGGGGGTTTTTATAAAAAAGTATAGTGGAGAAATTGGATTATTATTAGTATCTCTGATTTGGGGAAGTGGATTTGTAGCAACTCAGCTTGGGTTGGAAAATGGTCTTACGCCATTTCAATTAATGACAGGTAGGTTTTTTATAGGAGCACTTTTAATAGGGGTAATATTCTTTAAAAAACTTAGAAATACAAATAAAAAAGATATTATTTCAGGGGTATTACTTGGTATATTTTTATTTATAGCATTTTCTTTTCAGACGTTCGGATTGAAATATACAACTTCAGCGAAAAGCGCATTTTTAACAGCTGCAAATGTTGTAATAGTACCATTTGTAGGGTGTATTTTATATAAACGAAAGATAGAAAAAATAGGAATTATAAGTAGTTTAATTGCACTTATAGGAATAGGAATAATCTCATTAGAGTCAGACTTTAGTATAAGTTTTGGAGATGGTCTGACATTAATATGTGCAGTGGGGTTTGCTATGCATATATTTTTAACTAGCGAATTTACAAAAGAACATGATCCTGTTGTACTTACATGCATACAAATGGCAACGGCATTTTTACTATCGTTGACATTACAGTTTTTTGCAGGAGAATCAAGTACTGCTATAAACAGTTCAACTATAGGATCTGTACTATTTTTAGGTGTGTTTAATACAACGTTATGTTTTCTTGGGCAAACTATATGCCAAACTAAAGTTGATGGAACTAAAACAGCAATATTATTATCCACTGAAGCGATATTTGGGATGCTTTTTTCTATAATAATAGCAAAGGAAATAATAACTCTTAGAATGATTTTGGGAAGTTTATTTATATTTACGGCTATTATTTGTGCAGAAACAAAATTGTCGTTTTTATTTAAAACAGAAGATTCGTTAGAGCTTAATGAAGCTGAATGAAACATTAAATAAGTCATATTAAATAGATTGAATATTTTAATATGACTTATTTTGTTTTTATAATATTTGGAAAATTACAAATATATTAGGAGGATTTACTTTAAAAGTGCTTTTAGAGGAGCTAGAAGGAATATAATTATATAGTATAAACAATTTGTGAGGAGGGATGCTATGGGAATTAACAATTTATTAAAAACATACCAGGGCTTGTCAAAAGAAGTATACGTTTTGTTTATTGGTAGGATTGTAAATAGTCTTGGGGCTTTTGTACATCCTTTAATGGCTTTAATTTTAACTCAAAAAATCGGATTATCGATATCTGAAGCAGGGATATTTATAACTACACTATCTGCATTTCAAGCACCTGCAATGATATTTGGAGGGAAATTAGCAGATACGATAGGAAGAAGAAAAGTTATAATTATTTGCCAGTTTCTTGGAGCTTTAACACTTATAGCTTGTGGATTTATGAAACCTTCAACAACAATGGCAAAAATAATGATTTTGTCATCTTGTCTATATTCAATTTCATCACCTGCATTTGAAGCTTTAAATGCAGATATAACAACCTATAAAAATAGAAAAGCTTCGTACTCTCTTTTATACATGGGAAGCAATATAGGATTTTGCATAGGACCTATATTAGGTGGACTTTTGTATGAAAATTACTTACCACTTATATTTATAGGAGATGGAATTACAACTTTAATAGCACTAGTCTTAATAATTCTATTTGTAAAAGAAAGAAAAATAAATGATGAAAACTATGAAAACGAACAGGTTTTAAGCGATTTAGAGCAAAAGGTAGAAGGTTCTGCATTTAAGGTTCTGATTCAAAGACCTACACTAATTTTCTTTTCTCTAGGCGTATTGATGTACTATTTTTCATATTCACAGTGGGGATTTGCATTACCGATACAGTTAGAAGATTTATTTGGATCAAATGGAGCAAAACTTTATGGATTGCTAGGTGGAATAAATGGAGTAGTAGTTATAGTATTTACACCTATAATTACATCTTTAACAACAAAAATGAATGTACTAAAGGCCATGTCTATTGGAGGGGTATTTTATGCAATTGCATTTTTTATGTTTGGAATAGTAAATACCGTAGTTTTATTTTTTATAGGTGTATTTTTAATGACAATAGGAGAAATTTTAATAGTTATAAATCAAGGAACGTTTATTGCGAATAACACTCCAGCATCACATAGAGGAAGAATAAGTTCGATACTACCTTTAATATCAGGGATCGGATTTGCAATAGGACCTATGATTATGGGTGATATGATAGAAAAATACAATATATTTGTAGGATGGATGATTGTTGCAACAGTTGCGACCTTTGGAATGATTACGATGATGATGATAAAAAAGAGTATGAAAAATAATTAAAGGAAAATGAACAAATGAGTCATATAAGTATATATAAGAAGAAATAACTGTAAGATGAGGTGTTTATATGAGTAAAAAAATTGCAGTAATATATAAAACTAAATATGGTAGTACAAAAAAATATGCAGGATGGATTGCTTTGAAGTTAGATGCAGATTTATATGAAATTTCAGATATAAGGTCAAAACATTTAGACGAATATGAAACTATAATATTTGGAGGTGGCATATATAAGGGAAAAATAAATGGATTAAACTTTATTGACCAAAACTATAATAAAATAAAAGATAAGAATATTTATATTTTTTCAGTTGGAATGGAAAGTATAAGTGAAAATAGAAAAGAATCATTAATAAAAAATAATTTTAAAAATATAGAAGAAAAAAATGTTGGATTTTACAATTTTAAAGGAGGCTTAGATTATAGTTCACTAAGCTTCATAGACAAAATTATGATGAAAGCACTAAAAAGCATGATAGACAAAAAGACCAAATCAGATTTAACAGAAGATGATAAAGTTGTTTTAAGGGGATTTGAAGAAAAAATAGACTTAACTGATAAAAAATCTATAAAAGAATTGATAGATAAAATCAGTGTATATAAAAGTGCTAATGATAATTAAATTTAATTATCATTAGCACTTTCTTTAAATAAATAAAAACATTCTTAAAAACTCATAATAATCATCTGTTGAAAAAGATATTGTTTGAGTATTTATTAATTTACATTTTGGATAGAAAGAAGCTTGATAAGCATCATAGTGATTTTTAAATTTGATTTCTATGTCAAATAAATCAGGGAGTTTTATTATATGTCTAGAAAGATCACCTGATAGAGCTTGCTCAACACCATCTTTTATATTTTTTAAAGCTATATCTGGATGTATAGAGATAGATGCATTTCCAATTCCTTTTGATACAGGAACTGTTACTATATTTGGATTTAGTTTTTTAGCATTTTTACAAAGAAGTTCATCTCCACTTAAAAATGCTACAGGAACATCAAAGTAAGCACTTGTATATGCATTTACCATAAATTCTGTTGCGATTTCATCATTTATCTTTACATAATCATATTTAGAACTATTCATTGTATGAGAAAGTGGGTTTCCATCTTGACTAGCTCCACTATGATATCCTATAAAAAGAGTTGCATCAAAAGTAGGATCAATACCTGACATCATAATAAGAGGACCATTAGTCCATCCTCTAACTAAGCTTACATTTGTAGGAAGTAAAGATGGATTAATATTTCGAGCGCTATCATGAGCATCTTTTACTAAAATAAAATCACAATTATTTGTGTTAGCTCCATCACAAGCTGATTTAACCTCTTTAGTCATCTGAGTTTTATGATACTCTGAATGAGCGCAATTAAGGTTAGTTTCCTCCCAATTTACAATTCCACACGTACCTTCTATATCAGCACTTATATATACTCTCATAAAATTTCCCCCTAATCTTTATTAAAATTAAAATTATTAAGAGGACTGTCTATTAATAATTTTAAATTTCATATAATAGATATAGTTATTTAAATCTAAAAATATACATATAAAAAGCATATTAATGGAGGAAACTTATGAATTTAACAAGAGAAACTTATTTAGAGATTGATTTAGATATAATAAATAAAAATATATGTGAGATAAAAAAATATATTTCAAAAAATACAAAATTAGCTATAGTAGTTAAAGCAGATGCATATGGACATGGAGCAGTTCAACTATGCAAAAATATAGATAAAGAAAATGTAGATTATATATGTGTTGCAGCTATAAGTGAAGCTTTTGAATTAAGAGAAAATAATATAGATTTACCCATTTTAGTAATGGGATATATTCCAGATGATTACCTGGAGCTGGCTATTGAAAAAAACATAACAATTACAGTGTTTTCAACTAAGCAAGCTAATATAATTAATGGTATTTGCAAGACAAAAAATATTAAAGGCAAGATTCATATAAAAATAGATACAGGATTTAATCGATTAGGATTTAAAATTAATGAATCTACCCTTGAAGATATAAAAGATATTATAAATTTAGATCATATATTTGTGGAAGGAATTTTCTCCCATTTAGCACTTAAAGATGAAAAATCTGACTATGAACAATTCGATAAGTTTAAAAATATATTATATGGGATATCAAAATACAAATATATACCTATAAAGCATATATGTGACAGTATAGGTATGGTAGCTTATGAGGGTTTCCATTTAGATATGGTTAGGGTTGGATCTAGTATATATGGATACAATAGTCGCAAGTCAAATTTAAATTTGGGTGAAGCTATTACATTTAAATCAAAAATAATACAAGTGAAAAGACTTCTTAAAGGAGAAGGTATAAGTTATGATTATTCATACATAGCAAATAAGGATATGAATATAGGTATTATACCGTGTGGATATGCAGATGGAATACCAAGATGCCTATCAAATAAAGGTTATGTATATGTAAATAATAAAAAATGCAATATAATAGGCAAGATTTGTATGGATCAAATGATTATAGACATAAGTGATATAAATGAAAATGATTATGAAAAAGAGGTTATTTTTTATGGGAAAAATGGTCCTAATATTTTAGAGATTGCAAACTTATGTGATACAAATAGAAATGAAATACTTGTATTAACATCAAGAAGAGTTGATAAAGTTTATTTAAAAAATAATAAAATAATAAAAAGTTTAAATTATATAATGGGGGATGATTAATTATGATATTTCCAAAACAGTTAAAAAAGGGTGATACAATAGGAATAATAGCACCATCAAGTCCATATAAACCTGAGAGCAAAGATTCTTTAAATTTTGAAATTGATAAAATAAAAAGAACTATTGAAAGTTTTGGATATAAAGTAAAAATGGGAGACACTTGCTATCTAAGCTATAAAGGATATTTAGCAGGTGATGATAATACAAGAGTTAAAGATATAGAAACAATGTTTAAAGACAAAGAAGTTGATGGAATTTTATGTCTTAGGGGTGGGTATGGAACACCTAGAATACTTGATAAAATAAACTATGATATTATAAAGGCAAATCCAAAAGTGTTTATTGGGTACTCAGATATAACTGCACTTCATATAGCTTTTAATCAATATTGTAATTTGGTAACTTATCATGGGATAATGGCATCAACATCACCAAACTGGAATGACTTTACTTACAATTCTTTTAAAAATATGATTAATATGAAAGATAACTTAACTATAGAAAATCCTATGGGAGAAGAATTATATACTGTAGTAGAGGGAGTTACAGAAGGAAAAATAATAGGTGGTAATTTATCATTGATAGCAAGTACTATGGGAACTAAATATGAGATTGATACTAAAGATAAGATTTTGTTTATAGAAGAAGTTGGAGAACAAATCTATAGAATAGATAGAATGCTTACACAATTAGAATTAGGAGGTAAATTTAAAGAATGCAGAGGTATTATATTTGGAGATTTTGAAGATTGCAAAAAAGAAAAAGTTGATGATTATGAATTATATGATTTACTATCAGATAGAGTTAAAAATTACAATAAACCTTGTATATACAACTTGCAATCAGGACATTGTAATCCAATGATAAGTATACCTTTAGGAGTAAGTTGCAAATTAGATGCCACAAATAAAAATATATATTTTAGTAGATAGAAAACATCAGTTACATAAAATTTTATGTAACTGATGTTTTAACTTAAAGATATTAAAAGAGGTTACTATCTAACATAAAAAATATATGGTAGAATTATGTATATACATAAGAGATTTAAAGAGGTGGATATATGTTTAATGTAGCGATAATAACTTTAAGTGACAAAGGTTCTATAGGTAAAAGAAAAGATATAACAGGAAAGAAACTGGCTGACTTTATAAATGTCAAAGAAGAATATAAAGTTAAATATTACACTATGATTCCTGACGATAAAGAAATGCTAAAAAATGAAATTATAAAATTATGTGATTTAGATGTAGATTTGATATTAACTAATGGAGGTACTGGATTTTCTAAAAGAGATGTAACTCCAGAAGCTACAAAGGAAGTTATTGAAAGGGAGATTCCGGGAATTAGTGAATACATAAGAATGGAATCTTGTAAAATAACTAAGAGAGCAATGCTTAGTAGAGGTGTAAGTGGGATAAGACAAAATACGGTTATAATAAATTTACCAGGAAGTCCTAAAGGAGCAATAGAAAGCATCGAATTTGTAATAGATACCATAGGACATGGGATAGATATACTAAAAGGTGAAGCTGTGGAGTGTGCAAATGATAGACAAGTATAACAGAGAAATAGACTACTTAAGAATTTCTTTAACCGACAAATGTAATTTAAGTTGTATTTATTGTATGCCTAAAAAAATTGAATTTGATAAGAATATAAATGATATATTAAGTTTTGAAAATTATAAATTTATAATTAAAGGATTCTCAAAATTAGGCATAAAAAAGGTAAGATTTACAGGTGGAGAACCTCTTATCTATGATAAATTACAAGAACTTATAAAGTACACAAAAGAAAATTGTAATATAGATGATATATGTATAACGACAAATGCTATAGGTCTTTATGAAAAAATAGATAAGCTAAAAGAAAATGGATTAAAAAAAGTTAATATAAGTTTGGACTCTCTAGATGAAGATAAATATAAAAAAATAACTAGAGGTGGAGACTTAAAAGAAGTATTAAAATCAATTGATAGATGTGTGGAATTAGGCATAAAAGTAAAAATAAACTGTGTTTTAATAAAAGGATTAAATGATGATGAACTAAATCAATTTATAAATTTAACAAAATGTAAGGAAATAGATGTTAGATTTATAGAATTGATGCCTATAGGAGAAGGTTTAAAAATATTTAAAAATGGATATATCAATTTAAAAGAAGCTTTAAATAAAATAGAAAACTTAAAACCTATAAAAAATGAAGAAAAAAGTGTTGCATCTTATTATAAACTTGAAAATTCAAAAGGAAAAGTAGGAATAATTACACCTATGAGTTGCTCGTTTTGTAGTGAATGTAATAGAATAAGAATGACTTCTAATGGTAAAGTAAAATTGTGTTTACATTCAAGTGAAGAGTTAGACATTAATGATTATTTAAACAATGAGAATGAGTTTACTAATTTGATAGAAAAGTATATATACGAAAAACCAGAAAAACATAAATTAATAGAAAATAAAAAGAGTGATACAAAAAGAAATATGAATCAAATAGGTGGTTAAAAACATAATAAATAAAAAAGCTATCATATTAAATATATAGATAGCTTTTTTTAATCTTAAAGTAAATTTAAAATGCAAAAAAACTCGAAAATTATATAATTGTCACTTACAAGTGACAATTATATGTATTAAGGAAAACGAATTTTTAAAATATAATTGTTTTAGGGAGGTAAACAAATGAAAGAGAAAAGTAAAATGATTATATCATATCTTAACTCTAGTGATGATTATACTCCCAGTAGTTCTTTAGCTCAATATTTAAATGTAAGTGAAAGAAGTATAAAGAGATATATAAAGTCAATAAATAAAGAGCTAGAAGTATATGGGGCAAAAATTGATTCCGCTAAAGGATTAGGATATAAATTATTAATATTTTCTAATGAAAAATTTAAAGCATATATAAAAACTATAAGTCAGACAAATAAAGAAAATTCAGTAAGAACATCAGATTTAATTAGAAGTATATTAAAAGAATATCCAATAAGCTTAGATGATTTATCAGAAATGTTATATACAAGTAGATCTACTCTTCAAAATGAAATAACAAATATAAAAGAGCTACTTAACAATTTTGATATAAATCTTAAATATAAACCATATAAAGGTCTATATTTAGAAGGTACAGAAGAAAATATACGAAGATGTTGTATAAAGTATTTTTTCGAAGATGAAGGATCTAATGAAATTACATTGTCAATGGATTTAAAGCCTATAAATGATCAATTTATATATGTTATAAAAAAAATTATTGAAAAAGAATTATTATCTAGAGAAATATTGAAAAATGATTATGAAATAAATTATTTAACAAAAATGATTTCCATTTCATGCTATAGATCTATAAATGGCTACAATTCAGATAAGATTTATTCAGATAAGATCGAAACAGATATTTCTGTATTTAATAAAAATTTAAAAATAAAAATAAAAGATAAATTTGATATTGAAATAAAAGATACAGAGCTAAATTATATGAACGAGTTGATTGAAGCTGGAAACAGTTCAATTCAAAATTTTAGTGAAAATGAAGTAAGGAAAATAGTTGAAAATGTTTTGAAAGATATAGATATGAAATATAAAGTTTCTTTATATGAAGATGAATCTTTATTAATAAATTTAACAAAACATATTCTCAATTCATACCACAGATATTACCTAAAGATAGATGTTGAAAATTTTATACTAGATCAAGTAAAAATGAATTATCCTGAAGCATTTAATTATGCACTAGATTTAGGAAGTATGCTAGAACCAATTTTAAAAACGAAAATAAATTCTAATGAAATTGGATATATAGCTATACATTTTGCAACTGCGATTGAAAGAGCAAAGCAAAAAATAAGTTATAAATCTATTATAGTATGTAATACTGGAATTGGAACTTCTGAATTAATAAAAACTAAGTTAAGAAGATATTTTCCTGAGATAGAAGTTGTTGGATGTTACCAACTTCATTATTTACAGAAATTAGATTTAATTGGAATTGATTTTATAATATCTACTATAAATATAGATAAAGATAAACTAAAAAATAAAAATCTAATTTATGTATCCCATGTTTTAGATGATATAGATATACAAAATATAGAGGATGAATTAAATAAAATTTACTTACAAAGTTATCTAAAATCATTATTTAATAATAATTTTTATTATAAGTTACAAGTAAAAGATAAATTAGAACTTATTGAATTAATTTGCAATGATATGGTTAAAAATGATTATATAACTAAAGTTGATAAAGATTCTATACTAAAAAGAGAAGCTTTATCATCAACAGAAATATCAAATTTAGTAGCTGTTCCTCATTGTATTTCAAATGAAAATAAAAATACAATAGCAATATGTACATTAAAAGATGCAATAAAGTGGGGGAGTGCAAGTGTTAAATTAGTTTTTATAGCGTGTTTAAACTCAGAAATTAAAGAAAACAAACATGTGTTCCCATTTATTCATTCAAGTACTAAAAAAAGTGACATAGTTAATAAATTATGTGAATGTACATCTTTAAATGAATTTATTGAAATTTTAATGAGGAGTAATATGTATGATAGTTAATAAAAATTTAAAAGCAAAAGATCAGATAGATGTATTATATAAAATAGCGGATATAGCTAAAGAAAATAAGATTGTTAATTGCAGTAGAACATATTTAAAAGGCCTTTTAGAAAGAGAAAAACAATTTAGTACAGGCATTGGAAATGGAATAGCAATACCCCATTGTAGATGTGATGTAGTTAATGAAATAGAAATAATTATTTGTGCTTTAGGTGAGCCTATTGATTGGAACTCTATAGATAATGAACCTGTAGATCTTGTAATTGCATTAGCTATACCTAATAAAAATATAAATCATGAGTATTTAAGTATTATATCTAAACTTGCTAGATTATTAATGGATGAAAATTATGTAAATGAATTAAAATCATTTAAGGATGAAAAAGATATAATTAGAAAAATTAAATCTACAATAAAATAGGAAGTGATTTTTATGGGATACAAAATAATAGGTATAAGCAACTGTCCAGTAGGTGTTGCACATACATATATGGTTGCAGAAGCGCTTACAAGTGAAGGTAAAGATAGAGGTCATATTGTAAAGATAGAGACTCAAGGTGTTTTAGGAAATGAATTTGAGCTTACACCAGATGATATAAAAGAAGCTGACTATGTTATATTAGCAATAGGGAGAGGATTGTCTGATGAAGAAATGGACAAATTTGAAGGTAAAAAAATAATTCAGAAAGATATTAGTGACGTTCTTAAAAATATAGAAGCAGTGTTTGATAATCTAGAAAAAGAAGCCTTTGTATATAAAAAAGAAAAAATTAAGAAAAATATCAATATATTTAAACATATAATGACAGGTGTATCATATACAATACCATTAGCTATAGCTGCAGGACTTTTGATGTCAATATCATCTATAATAACAAAGGGAAGTGCTCCCGAGGTAGATACATATGCATACTTATTAAAAATGGTAGGGGTTATAGGAATAGAACTAATGATACCTGTATTAGGAGCTTATATAGCATACTCAATATCTGGAAAACCTGCATTAGCTCCTGCGTTTTTGGGAAGTTACCTAGTAGGAAATGAAGCGATTTTAGGAACTGCAGCTAATGGTGGATTTTTAGGAGCGATAATTGTTGGGATTTTAGTTGGTTACTTTGTAAAATTTTTAAAAGATATCAAACTTTCTAAAGATATGACTCCAATTATGTCGTTTTTAATAATACCTCTTATAAGTACATTATTTATAAGTACTATAGTGTTTTATATAATTGGTCCATTTGTAAGTAAAGTTATGTTTGAGCTTATGTATTTTCTGAATTCATTATCCTTAGGAAGTTCTATGTTAGTATGTGTAGTCATAGCAATAATGCTTGTTTTAGATATGGGAGGACCTATAAATAAAACTGCGTACATATTTGCATTGAGTATGGCACAGCAAGGGAATTACATTTACTTTGGGACAGTAGCAATTGTTATTATAATTCCTACTGTATCAATAGGTATTGCAACTATAATTAGACCAGATTTATTTAATAAAGAAGAGTTAGAAAATGGAAAATCAGCACTTACAGTAGGGTTATTTGGTATAACTGAACCAGCAATAGCTTATGCAGTAAATGATCCGAAATCTATTTTAACATCACAAATTGTGGGGGCTTCAATTGCTGCCATTGTTGGAAACTTTATGGGAGTTAAACGTTTAGCACCAGGAGCTAATATAATTGACCCATTGTTGGGAAATGTAACTCCATTTTTAGGATTTTATATAAGCGTAATAATTGGAGTGATAGTTAATATAAGTTTATTAATTTTTATTAAAAATAAAAATAAAAAAGAAATAATTTAAAAATTGTTTCTATAAATAAAATTACGAAAGAGGTGATTTGCATGTATGATTTTAATATTAAGCCAGATCGAGTATCTGAGAAATGTAGGAAGTGGGATTTGGAAATAATAAGAGATAAATTTGGAAATGTAGATGAAGATTTTATTCCAATGTGGATTGCAGATATGGATTTCAAAATACCAAAAGAAATTGAAGATAGATTTATTGAAACAGTGAAAAGAGGTGTGTTTGGATATACTTATTGTTATGAAGAATTTTACAAATCCGTAATAAATTGGCAAAGTGAAATTCATGGAGTTAAAGTAAATAAAGATGAAATAACACTAACGTATGGTACGGTATCGACTATACACTACACAATTCAAGCTTTTTGTAATGAAGGTGATAACATAATATTAAATACCCCTGTATATGACCCATTTGAATCGGCGAGCAAAAAGCAAGGGGTAAACGTTACCACAAATACTTTAGATATAGTTGATAATAGATATTATATAAATTTTGAAACGTTAGAAAAACAAATTAAAACTTATAAACCAAAACTTATGTTATTTTGTACACCTCATAATCCATCAGGAAGGATATGGTCTTTAGAAGAAATAAGAAAAGTAGCAAAACTTTGTAAGGAAAATAGTGTTATTTTAGTTGCAGATGAAGTCCATGCAGAACATATACATTTCGGAAAATTTGAGTCTATATTAAGACTTGAAGATGATTTGCTAGAAAATATAATCCTACTAACATCTCCAAATAAAGGATTTAATTTAGGAGGACTTAAAACTTCATACTCAATAGTTAGAAATAAAGAAATAAGAAATAAATTTAGAAAAAAATTGAATCAAAATTCAATAACGTCACCAAATGTATTTGGAATAATAGGAATTATAACAGCTTACGATGAATGCAGAGTATGGTTAAAAGAAGTAAATGAATATATAAAAGAAAATTACCTTATAGTAGAAAAATTCATAAAAGAAAAAGTACCTATGATTGAAGCTATGAAAATGGAGTCATCTTATTTAGCATGGATAGATATTAGTGAATTAGGTATAAATTCGAATGAATTTACTACAAAACTTGCTACAGAAAAAGGTGTTTTACTAGAGGATGGGGCACATTTTGTAGCAGACGGAGAAAATTATATAAGGATGAACTTAGGGACTCAAAGAGAAAACGTATATAATGCTTTGGTTAGAATTGAAGCTTTTATAAATGGATTAATCTAGTCTGAACTTAGAATTTAAATAAAAATATAAAAAATGAACTTATGGAGGAGAATGATATGAAGAAGAAATTATTTGACTTTTTTCAAAAGCTTTCAAGGGCTTTCTTATTGCCAATAACATTAATTTCCTTTGCATCTATGTTATTAGGACTAGCATCAGTATTTTTATGGCATGATCAATTAAAAGAAATGATTCCTGTGCTTAGCACACCAGTAGTACAGTATATTGCAAATATAATGAGTACTATTGCAAATGTAATGATGGGGAACATTTCTCTATTATTTGCAGTAGCTTTATCGTTTGCGATGGCTAAAGAGGATAAAGAGTTTGCGGCTTTAGGAGGTTTAGTAGGATATCTAGCCTTTTTAATGGGAATGGGTACACTATTAACTGTTAACCCAAGTGTTGCAGGGATGTTCCCAGAAGCAACTTTAAAGCCTATACTAGGAATAGATACAATAGATACAGGTATGGTTGGGGGTATTGTAGTAGGGTTACTTGCCGCATTTATTCATAATAAAACTCATAAAATTAAATTGCCTATGGCAATATCATTCTTTGGAGGAACTAGATTTGTCCCTATCGCTTGTGCAGTAGTATTTGTACTTTTAGGTCAAGTATTCCCTTTTATTTGGGCAGCTATATCAGCAGCTATAAATACAGCAGCGCAAGGGGTTGCTAACGCAGGTATATTTGCACCATTTTTATATGGATTTGGAGAAAGACTTTTAATTCCAACAGGACTGCATCATGTATGGAATGCAGTTATAAGAGATACAGCTGTATCGGGAGTATATGCTTTCCCTGATGGAAATGTAGTTGAAGGATCAAGAATAGCATATAATTATTTCTTGACAACAAATGCACTACCAGAAGGTACAACTATTGCTGAAATGGTTAAGTTCTTAAGAGGTGGACAAGTACCAATGACATTATTTGGTCTTCCTGCAATAGCGCTTGCTATGTATCATACTGCAAAACCCGAAAATAGAAGTTCAATAAAACCATTATTGTTAACAGGTGTATTTTCAATCTTAATTGCTGCAGTTACAGAGCCAATAGAGTTTGCATTTATGTTTGCATCTCCTATACTTTATCTGATATATGCTGTAATAACAGGATTAAGCTTTATGGTAAGTTACATTTTACAAACTGGTATGGGTGGATCTGAACCCAATTTAATAGGACTTTTACTATATGGAGTTTTAAGACCGGAATCTAGGTATTTAATATTATTATTACTAGGAATTCCATTTGGGTTATCGTGTTATTTCTTATTTAGATGGTGGATTGTTAAGTTTGATGTAAAAACTCCAGGAAGAGGAGGAGAATATGATCAAAGCATGGAAATGATGGATGAAGAAGGTGATATTGGAAAAAATACAGACCCATCTGTATTAAAAGCTAAGGTCATAATTTCTGGGCTTGGAGGAGCTGAAAATATAGATGTAGTTGATTGTTGTATAACAAGGCTTAGAGTTACAGTTAAAGATATGAATCTTGTAAGTGAAGAAAAAATTAAAACAACTGGATGTATGGGGCTAGTTAAAGTTGATGAGAATAATATACAAATAATTTATGGACCATCAGTAAATGTTGTTAAAAACTCAGTTAATAAACAATTAGCATTAGCATAATATAAAAGATATATATTAAATAGATTACTATTTAATATATATCTTTTTTTATTACAGCTCTCATCATAAAAAAGACAGGAGGAGTAGAAAAAACTGGAGCAAATAAAGGTGCTATAATCTCATTAATATGAAGTATGTTTACAAATAAGATTATTATTGTCATATTCAAGAAAAATTCAAATACGTAAACTAAAGAAGATAATAAAAACTTTTTAGCTGTATAATTAGATTCTTTAAATGTAAACTTTGAATTTAAAAAATATGAAGCAGATACACTTATTAAACTAGTTATAGAATATGCTAATAAATAGTGAATTTCTAAAAATAAATACAAACTAATATAAATCATTTGAGAAATTATAAAATTTGATATACCTATAGCATTAAATTTAACATATTCTATAATTTTCATTTTATACTTTTTTAAAATTAAAATCATTACACTTTCTCCTTAATATTGACCAATGATGTCATTACATGTAAAAACATTTCATAATATAGTATTGGTTTTATAATAACATGATATTTACATATAAAAAACAAAAAAACTATATACATAAGGAAAAATGTGGTATATAATTATATTGTGTTAAATAAAAAACAAATAATAACGCTTAAAAAAACGTTTAACAAGGGGGAAAAGACATGAGTTATGCATTTTTTATGCCGAATATAAGTTTAATGGGACCAGGGTGCGTTAAGAAAATAGCAGAAGAGATAACTTCAAGAGGACTTAAAAAAGCCCTTATAGTATGTGGAAAAAGATCTTCTAAAAGTGAAGAATTCAAAGGGGTAAAAGATCTTTTAGAAGAAAATAATATAGATTATGTAGTTTATCCAGGATCTATACCAAATCCAACTGTAAAAAGTGTTATGGATGGGGTTCAAATATTAAAAGAAAATGACTGTGATTTTGTAATTTCTTATGGCGGAGGTTCTCCTCATGACTGTGCAAAGGGAATTGCATTAGTTGCAACAAATGGAGGAAATATAAAGGATTATGAAGGAATAAATAAATCTTCTAAACCTCAATTACCTTTAATTTCAATAAATACAACAGCAGGAACAGCTTCTGAAATGACAGTATTCTCTATAATAACAGATGAAGAAAGACATGTAAAAATGGCTATAGTTGATAAAAATGTTACGCCAATACTTGCAGTAAATGATCCAGAGTTAATGGTCAGTATGCCTAAATCACTAACAGCAGCAACAGGTATGGATGCTTTAACTCATGCAGTTGAGGCATATGTATCAACTGCAGCTACACCAGTTACTGATGCTTGTGCTCAAAAAGCTATAGAACTTATAAATAATCATTTAAGAGATGCAGTAGAAGATGGAAATAACATGGAAGCAAGAGATATGATGGCTTATGCTGAATACTTAGCAGGAATGGCATTTAACTCAGCTTCACTTGGATATGTACATGCAATTGCACACCAACTTGGTGGCTTTTATGATTTACCACATGGAGTATGTAATGCTATATTACTTCCAGAAGTACAAGTATTTAACTCTACAGTTTGCAGTTCTAAGTTAAAGGATGTAGCTAAGTTTATGGGTGTTGAAACTAAAAACATGAGTGATGAAGAAGGAGCAAAAGCTTGTATAGAAGCTATAAGAAAATTATCAAGTGATATAGATATACCAGCAGGCCTTAAAGAGCTAGGAGTTAAAGTAGAAGACTTTGATATTTTAGCAGATAATGCACTTAAAGATGCTTGTGGGTTAACTAATCCAATAAAAGCAACTCATCAAGATGTAAAAGATATACTTACAAGAGCGATGGGGAATGCAACTGAACTTGCTTAAAAATTAAATAAATTATTATATATCAAAAAAGATTATCTTAAATTATTTAAGATAATCTTTTTTTTGTATAAATTATAAATATGTAGACATAAAAAAGCATAGACAAAATGTTTGTCTATGCTTTAAAATTTATCCAACTATAACTAATTCTTTATCATGTTTATTTAAGTTTTCATGACCATCTTTTGTAACTAGAACTAGATCTTCTATTCTAACTCCGAATTCACCTGGTAGGTATATACCTGGCTCAACAGAGAATATCATACCTTCTTGAAGACAATCAGTATTAACAGAAGAAACATCTCCCATATCATGGCACTCAAGACCTATAGAGTGACCAGTTCTATGAGTGAAGTATTTTCCGTATCCTTTTTCTGTTATATAATCTCTAGCGGCTGCATCTATATCACAGAATCTAACACCTGGCTTAACTAAAGCTATAGCTCTTTTATTAGCTTCTAAAACTATTTCAAATACTTCTTTAGCTTTTTCAGGAGCTTCTTTATAGAATACTGTTCTAGTCATATCTGAACAGTAGTTATCTTTTACACAACCTATGTCAAGTATTATAGCATCTCCAACTTTAACTTTTCTATCACCAGGCGTACCGTGTGGATCTGCTCCAGTTGGTCCAAATCCTATTATAGGAGAGAATGAGAAACCATCAGCACCTAAATCTTCATATATTCCAGATAATTTGTTAGCAAGTTGTTTTTCTGTTAAATCTGCATTTATAGTAGATTTTAATCTCTTCATAGCTTCATCGTTTAAAGCAGAAGCTTTTCTCATTAAATCTTTTTCCTCTTCATCTTTAGAAGATCTTAAAGTATCTACTATATAAGAAGAATTCACAAATTTACATTCTGGAGATAAATCCATTAAAGCTAATAAGAATTTTGCAGGCCAGTTTTTATCAACACCTATAGTACCAGTTTTATCTATATTGTTGGAAACGATTTCAACTGAATTTTGAGTATCGTTAAACCAAATCATTTCAACACCTAAGTCTTCATTCACAGGGAATAATTCATTTATAAACATTTTATTATTTCCATTAACATTTATGTATAATGCTAATAATCTTTCTCCCGGATGTATCATTTTTCCTGTTAAGTAGAATATTGCATATGGATCACTAATTAACATTTGATCTATGCTATTTTTCTTCATTTGATCAAGAACAGCGTTTAATCTTTGAGTTTTCATATATCCATCTCCCTTTTAATTGTATAAATATCGTACAAGTAAATTTTAACATAAATTTATATAAAATGTAAAATAATTTAATTAAATGAAATTTAAATGGATTAGAACAATAAAATTTAATATATAACTAAAAAGATATTGAAAATCATTATCAATTATGATAAAATTTAAATACGATAATGATTTTCAATTAAATGGAGGTTAATATGAATATAAAATGTGATTACTCATGTAAAAATAGAATAGATTCATCATACATAAAATGGATATTAGAACTTTTAGGGCCTGTAATCTTAGGATCAAAGCCTAGTGAAATATTAAATATTTCACTTAATGACAACAATAAAGAATACAAAATAAAAGAAATAGAATCTTTTTTCAAAAGCTGTTCTAGATTAAAATATGAGATAGTTTATAAGGATAATGGGGAAATAAAAATACTATTCATAAATAAAGATGCTCTATCGGAAACTTTAAAAAATAAAAAATGCGTAAATTTTCTTAGGTTTATAGGATATCCAAATTGCTATACGCTAGATAATTATATAAATTGCTTATTAGATAAGCTAAAAGAAAATGAATTTCCACATGAAATAGGCATATTTTTAGGATATCCACTAAAAGATGTAGTAGGATTTATGGGCTATGGTAATTATGAACTTCAGAAGACAAAGTATTGGAGAGTATATGGAAATACTAAAATTTCAGATGAAATATATAATAGATTTTTAGAAGATAGGAAAAAAATGAGAAATATGCTAGAGAAAAAATCTCTTGATAGAATAAAAAAAGTAGTTTAAATAAATTGTTACTATCAAAAACTGATTCAAAAGTGTAAAAATAAGAAGGAAATGGTATTAATATACTAGAATATAATATAATCGAAATTAAATAGGCATTTAAAGGAGGCAAATATGAATTATAAATTGATAGTAACAGATATGGATGGAACCTTGTTAAATGGAGAGCATGAAATCAGCCAGAAAAATAAAGAAGCTTTGAAATTTGCTGCTGATAAAGGGGTTAATGTAGCTATTGCAACAGGGAGAATTTATGAATCAACTATTAAGTATGCTAGGGAGTTAGGAATAAAAACTCCTATAATATGTTGTAATGGAGCTTTAATTAAAGAGTCAAATGGGAATATAATATATGAAAGCCAAATAGAAAATTATATATGTAACAACATAATTGATGTTTTAGAAAAAAATAATATATATTATCAGTGTTTTACAGATGATACTATATTTACTACATATATAAATGAATGGCTTAGAAAATATCAAATGCAAGAAGATTTAAATATAAAGATAATTGAAACTGAAAATATAAAAGAACAAATATTAGGGAAAAATATTTTGAAATTTTTAATTATAGAAAGTAACTTAGAACTACTATCTAAAGTAGAATGTGAATTGAAAACTATAGAAGATATAGAATTGACTAAATCTTTCTTTGATAATATTGAGATTATGAAAAAAGGCGTTAATAAAGGTAGTGCTGTAGAAAGTTTAGGTAAATACTTAGATATAGATAAAAGTGAAATAATAACTTTTGGAGATAATCATAACGATTTAAGTATGATAAAATATGCTGGTATGGGTGTTGCAATGGGTAATGCGGAAGATATAGTGAAAAAGAATGCAAACTTTATAACTTGCAAAAACACTGAAGATGGTGTAGCAAAAGCATTAAGTGAAATATTAAAATAAATGAAAAGCATAGGCTTAAGCCTATGCTTTTTTATATATTGAGTTTAAAAATTATAAATTTAAGAAAAAATTAAAAAATTCAAATGTTAATTACCAAGATATGCTATAATTTTAGTGAAAAGAGTTATATAAATATAGAATTTGACATAAAGGACTGTCACAAATTTATCAATCTAAAATGAAAAAAGGGGTTATTATAGGGAGATGAATTATGAGTAAATCAGAGATTTTAGAAAACAACAAAAACAAAAAAAAGAAAAAGATTAGCATTCCTCATACTTTTACGATAATCTTTGCATTGATTATAGTTATGGCTGGATTAACTTGGATAATACCAAGTGGACAGTTTGATAGAACTGAAGTTGATGGGAGAAGTGTAGTTGTACCAGGAACATATAAAGTAGTAGAATCTAATCCACAAGGTATACCAGAAATATTTAAAGCTCCAATAGATGGATTTATAGATGCTGCAGAAGTTGTAGGATTTGTAATATTAGTTGGAGGAGCCTTTGGAATTGTAAACAAAACTGGGGCTATAGAGGCAGGTATTGGGCATACGATTTCTAAAATGAAAGGATTGGAGTTTTTAATTATTCCAATATGTATGATTTTATTTGGATTAGGAGGTACAACCTTTGGAATGCACGAAGAGGCACTTCCTTTTTACATTATATTTATTCCTATGATGGTAAGTTTGGGTTATGATTCCCTAACTGGAATGTCAGTGGTATTTATTGGAGCAGCGGCAGGAACTGCTGCATCAACAATAAATCCTTTTTCAACTGGCATAGCACAAGCTTTAGCTAATATAGCACCCGGTTCAGGGATTGGATATAGAAGTATAATTTTTGTAATTATAATGGCGATATCTATTGCATTTGTTATGTTACATGCCAATAAAGTTAAAAAAAATCCGCAAAAATCAATTGTATACGAATTAGATAAAAAAAATAGAGAACATTTTGTAATGGGACAATCATCTATAAAACCTTTTACTAAAAAAGAGTTAGCTGTTTTAGTTACATTTACTGTTGGTATGGCAGCTATGGTTTATGGAGTAATTGCAAAAGGATGGTACATACCAGAAATTTGTATGATATTCTGCGCAATGGGAATATTGTCAGGAATATTTGGAGGATTAAAACAATCTGAAATTGTAGAAGCTTTTGAAGAAGGAGCTAAAGATTTAATTACAGCAGGGCTTGCCATAGCTTTGGCTCGTGGAATAGTAATAATTGCACAAAATGGATTTATAATAGATAGTATATTAAATTCAGCAGCAAACTTATTAAATGGACTTCCAAAGTCGATATTTATAGTTCTAACATTCCTGCTTGAAAGTGCTTTAACTATATTAATACCATCATCATCAGGACTTGCATCACTTACAATACCAGTACTTGCACCACTTGGCGATTTGGTAGGAGTTTCAGCACAGCAAATAGTAACATCATTTCAATTTGGATCAGGATTTATGAATATGATCACACCTACATCTGGAGTTTTAATGGGAGCATTAGCTGTAGCTAGAGTTCCTTGGGATAAATGGCTTAAATTTATAGCTCCTTTACTAGTTACAATTACAATACTTGGAATTGGATTTTTAGTTATAGGACTTCAGTTTGGATTTTAAAAATAAAGAGCATATGCTCTTTATTTTTTTGTAAATGATTTACTAGAATTTAATTTATGAAAATAAGCACAATAAAGATGAGTATATTTTAGAAAGGAGTATGAAAATGACTAATAATAAAAAACAAAATTTAACAAAAGTTGAACTTTACAAACAAAATAAAGAAGAGATTGCACAAGAGTTAGGCATAAATGGATGTGAATCAACAGAAGTTAATGCAAAGCTTGCATCTGAAGGTGAAGCTAAATATAGTAAGAAAACAATGAATAGAAAAAGCCATATAAAAAATGGTAATGGTGATTACAAAGGAAGAATGGATTTATAAAATAAAGTATTGTTTAAAAGGAATATATACATATATATTCCTTTTATTTTTGCAATTATGCATTATTATGCCAAGTATATTTAAATAATTGATCACATAATGATATAATATAATAAAATAATTTTAATATACATAAAATTTAAATTATTGTAATAGTGGAGGGATTTATGAAAATAAGTAATTTTACATTTAAAGGGGAAGAAGACACTGACATATATGTATATAAATATGAGCCAATAGAAAAAGAAAATATAAAGGGAATTGTTCAAATTTCCCATGGAATGGCAGAAGAAGCTAGCAGATATAAAAGATTTGCAAATTGCTTGACCGATAATGGGTACATAGTATATATAAATGATCATAGAGGACATGGTAAAAGTGCAAAAAATATAAATACAATAGGTATACTTGCACAAAAGGACGGCATACATTGTATAGTAAAAGATTTAAATAAATTAACCAAAATCATAAAAACTGAAAATAATGGATTACCTATATTTTTATTTAGTCATAGCATGGGATCATTTGCAGCTCAAAAGTATATAATCGATTATAGTGAAGATATAGACGGAGTAATACTTTCTGGAACAAATGGATTGTATGGAATAGAAGTTGATTTAGGTTTCTTAGTTGCTAAAGTTATGAGTAAAATACAAGGAAGAGAAAAAAAGGCTTGTTTAATAGATAAACTAGCTTTTGGAGGATTTAATAAAAAGTTTAAACCAAATAAATCAGAATTTGATTGGCTTAGCAGAGATTTTAAAGAAGTTGAAAAATATATAGAAAATGAATATTGTGGAGTGGTTTTTAGCAATGGATATTTTTATGATTTATTTAAGTTATTTAAAGAAATTAGAAATATAAATAATTTGGGGAAAATAAATTCTAAATTGCCTATATATATATTTGCAGGAGATAAAGACCCTGTTGGCAAATTTGGGAAAGGTATAATTAAGTTGTATGAAAATTATAAAAAAGTGGGCATAGAAAATGTTGAGTTCAAATTGTATAGTGGGGGAAGACATGAGATGCTAAATGAAATTAATAAAGATGAAGTTATAAACGATACTATAAATTGGATAAAGCAGAACACTAAAATAACTAATCAATAAATATTAAAAAAGTATTTTGTTAGTTTGAACTTAATAAATATAGCAAGATTAAAATTATGTTAAATAAATATCTTACAGAAGTATATAAATTTTGAAATTTATGGTAAAATATAAATAAAGCAAAAGAAAAGCTTTGCTTAGGGGGGAGAATATGGGGAGATTAAAAACTAGAAAATGTCATAAGTGCAAGCATACTCTAAAAAGTAAGAATTTTGTACAATTTAAAAATGGAAAACCAATATGTGACATATATAAAACTGGGATACCAGACGAAATATTCTTTAAAGCCAGATATTGCAAAAATTTTGAACTAGCAAATAAATACAATATAGTTGAAATGTTAGATAACTTTATGAAAAAGCTGAGAGGTTGTAAAGAATGCGAGAAAAAACCGAAAGTCAGTGAGAAAAAAAGTAGAGTAATATCAATAAATAAAGATGCTAAATAGGAAAAATTAATATATTATATATTTTAAACTTCTACAAAGTATAAATTTGTAGAAGTTTTTTTACGCTTACAAAAGATATATCAAGAAAAATACAATAAGCAATAAAATATATGAGAATAAAGTGATTTTGTATTGGGAAATAGAAATTTTTTATATAAATGGGAAACTTAATGACGACACGAGTGATGCTGAATTTTTATTTTAAATGTAAATATAACAATAGATGACAAAATGAAATATAAAAGCTTACATCGATATGATAAAATAAGATAAAAAACGCCTTGACGCTAGTGATTACAATGGTTTTATTACCCAGGTAATAAAAAATAAACACTATTTGTTGAAGTATCATATGTCGTATAAAAGACATATAATAAATTATGTTTTATCTTAAAGGGGGAGGTATGTATGAAAATAAGAGTTAATAATGATGCATCATATATAAGAGTTTTTAATGCTACGGCAAATAGCGATAAAATTGATGTATATATTAATGACGTACTTGTATTTTCTGATGTTAGGTACAGAGAATTTGTTCCATATACACCGACATTTCCTGGGGATTATACGGTCAAAGTATATGAATGTGGAAACAATGAAAAGTTAATACTAGAACAAGAGTTAACTATAGCAGGTGGGAATGTAGGGACTTTAGTTATAACCGGTATAATGCCAAAGCTTATGCTACTTGCAGTTTTTGAAGATCCAAATGAAAAGATTTGTGATTCCAGTGCAAAGTTTAGAATAGCACATTTATCGCCTACTACGGAGCCGATAGACTTAACGGTAAACGGGGTGAAAATGATAGATGAGATTCCTTTTGGCAAAAGAACTAATTATGCAGAAGTTCCTGTAGGAGTATATGATTTCGCTATAGAAGAAAGCAATGTGGAATCGGAAGGAAACTATGATAGAATAAGAATAAGTAAAAAAATTGAATTAAAGAACAATAAAATTTACACGATCTATTTAATTGGGGATGTACCAGATATTGAAATTATACAATCTTTAGATATAATAACATATATGAATAAATAATTAGAAGTACCTCAATAAGCTTTTATTGAGGTACTTCTAAATAAAAGAGATTAGGAGAGAAATTACATGAACAAAAACAGACTAAAAGAAAACATGCTTAAAGTTCCTTTGGTATATAACATTGTAACTGCAAATATTAAAGATTCTAACATACAAAGTTATGATACTAATTATGGAAATCATAAAAGACAATATTATAAGTTTTTTAATTTTGATGACAAAAGTCCAATAATATTTTTTGTTCATGGTGGAAGCTGGTGGCATGGAAGTCCAAAGCGATATTCTTATATAGGTAAATATTTTAATAAAAAGGGATTTAATGTAGTATTAATTTCATATAGACTTGTTCCTAAATTTACATATCCAACTCAGATAGATGATATTTTTAATGGATTTAAACATTTCCTAAGCAATGAAAAGGTTATGGGTGATAGGAATAAAGTTTATGTCATGGGATATTCAGCAGGAGGAGAACTAGCGGCTAACTTAGTTTTCAATGATTACTTCCATGAAAAGTATGGAATAGACAAACATATATTTAAAAAATTCATATCTATATCTGGAGTACTAAACTTTAGGTCCTGTACTAGAAAATATGCAAAATCAATTATTAAAAATTATGCAAAGGGACAAAATATAGATAAAGTAAACCCTATTAACTTGATAAAAGGAAATGAAGATATACCGGTACTTTGTATACATGGAAAGTTAGACTCATTGATAAATCCTGAATGTTCGATGAGTTTCGTTGATAAATTGAATAAGATTAATAGATCAAAATTAGCAAAATTAATTGTTTTAGATAATATGTATCATAGTAATATACTGAATATAGTAAGGGGAAATGGGAAAAAAGATTCAAAGGTTATTTTAGACTTCTTAAACTAATGAAAAGAGGATCATAAATTGGGAAAAGATAGCAATATTGAAAAAAGAGATTACTTAATTGATAATCTTAAAGTTATTTTAATGTTTGCAGTTGTGTTCGGGCATACAATAGAATATTATATAAATCAAGATGATACATTAAAAAGTATGTATATGTATATATATATATTTCATATGCCTTTATTTATATTTATATCTGGATATCTATCTAAAAAAGGTGTTAAATCAAATTTAATTTTGGTTAAAAAACTTTTAATACCATATATTTTCTTTGATATAATTTGGTACATTGGAGCTTATATAGTTACAGGTGAAAATATGTTTTCTATATTTTACCCTGGATGGACATTATGGTATTTATTGAGTTTATTTTTTTGGAGGATATCCATTAAATATTTAACAAAAATAAAATGGATAATTCCTATAAGTTTTGCGCTAGGATTGTTAATTGGCATTGATAGCATGGGACAAAATTTTTTATCTATATCTAGAACTATAGCGTTTTTACCGTTTTTTCTGATGGGATACTATACAGATTCAATGAAACTTAATAAAATAAGCAATATGAGTAAAGGAATTGGTTATTTCATAGTAATAGTTTTTATTTTAATTGCTATATACATATCTAAGTATGATGTAGTAGGTTATAAGTTCTTATATAACTCATATGCATATAAGACCAATCAATTAAATATGGTACAAGGATTAATAGGAAGAAGCTTGCTTTATTTAGGATCTATAATACTTAGTATAGGTATTATAAATGTAGTTCCAAATAGAAAATTTTGGTATAGTAAATATGGTAAAAATACTATGAATATATATGTATTTCATATATATTTAATCGTTATAGTAATATATTTTATACCAAATTGGAATATTAGCTTATTTTCTAATTTTGAAATAATAATAAGTCCTATATTAATAATGATTTTATTGTCAGGAGATTTTGTAAATTATATATATAATTTTATTTTTAATCCTATAAACAAATTGTTTGATTATATAGTGAGCTTAATAAAAATATAAAGGGGGATGTAGATGAAAAAATTAACTAGAAAAATAATATTATTAGTATCAGTATTATCTTTAGGACTAATGATTGGATGTTCTAAAAAAAGTGAATCAGAAAAAGAATATACCAACAAACCAATTGATCCACCAAAAGAGCTACCAATAGCAACTATAAAAGTTAAAGATTATGGAACTATAGAAGCGGAACTATACCCACACTTAGCTCCGAATACAGTTAATAACTTTATAGAACTTGCTAACAATAAGTTTTATGATGGGCTTATTTTCCATAGAGTAGTAAAAGATTTTGTTATACAAGGTGGAGATCCAGAAGGTAGTGGCACAGGAGGACCTGGATACTCTATAAAAGGAGAATTTGATGACAATGGATTTAAAAATGATATAAAACACGAAAAAGGTGTACTATCTATGGCTAGAAGTCAACAACCAGATTCAGCTGGAAGTCAATTTTTCATAGTTACAAAAGATGCAAAAAACTTAGACAAGCAGTATGCAGCTTTTGGAAAAGTAATAAAAGGAATGGATGTTGTAGATAAAATAAATAATGTGCCTGTAGATTCTAAGGAAAAGCCTAAGAAAAATATAGTTATAGAAAGTATAAGGGTTGACACTAAAGGTGTAGAATATAAACCTGCTGAAAAAATTAAATAGATAATAAAATAAGAGTAGATATTCTACTCTTATTTTTATGTGAAAAGTTAAAACTATTGAAATAAAAATGAAAAATAGTATACTTATAAAAGGATGGCTAAAATCAATTAGGAGAAATATTATGGACATATTAACTAAAAGACAAAAAGATATATTGCAATATACCTTTTTATTATTTTTAATTATACTGACTACATATTTAGTGTGTACGACTCTAAACATAAATGTTTTATCTAAAATTATCAAAATTATAAATTTAAAATATATAGCATTAGGATTTTTATGCATAATAATGTATATAATATTAGAAGCACATATTTTGAATATAATATTAAATTCAATTCATAAAACAAAAGTTAAGTCTTTAGGATTTAACATAGGAACAATGGGTTTGTATTATAACTTGGTAACTCCTTTGGCTTCTGGAAGCCAACCGATGCAAATTTATGCTTTGACAAAATCTAAGGTTCCTGTAAGTAAAGCTACTGCAGTTATAGCGAATAAGACTGTTATATTTCAAACTGTAGTTACACTATATTGTGGGATATTATTGTTTAATCATTATATCTACTTAGAAAGAGAGCTAAACTCTATAGTTATATTAGTTGCAACTGGTATGATTATGAATATATTTGCATTGAGCTTTGGTATTTTAATAATATATAGTCCTAAAAAAACTAAGAAAATAATAAACATAGCACTAAACATACTAAAAAAGATAAAAATATTTAAAAAACTAGAAGATAAACAAGAAATCGTAAATGAATTTATTGATGAGTATAATTATTCAATTAAGTTATTTTTAAATGATAAAAAGTCATTAATAAAATGTTTACTTTTTACGATAGTTCAATTGACTTTGTATTTTAGTATAGCTTATTGTATATACAAATCATTAAGTTTGAATTCTCAGTCATATGCACATATGTTAACGTTACAGGCTTTTTTATACATGGCAGTATCTCCTGTTCCAACACCTGGAAATGTAGGAGCTAATGAAATTGCATTTTTTACTATATTTAAAGATGTAATTCCTAAAGAATTATTAGGGTATTCTGTATTTTTATATGGAATATTTATATATTATTTTGTATTATTATTTTGTGGAATTTTTACAATTAGATACCATTATAAAATGAAAAAAATAAGAAAAAATGAAACTAGTAGTAACATTAATTCATAAAAAATAATATTATATATAAATAGTGAACCACAACATTAGAGGTGACATGGATGTTTATATCAGTTATATTGTGGAGTTTAGTAATTTGTATTATTACTTTAGGTATTTACTATTTATATGACGATAAAAAGTCAAAAAACGATGATAAAGAAGATTTATATTAAATTTACTGAAAAAGAAAAGTATTTATACTTTTCTTTTTTCTTTTTTTTATAGAAAAAATTATAAGTTTAAAATAAATGCTATATGGACATTCTAGTATTAAACGATATAAAAGGAAGGTAATATTATGTCTAACAAAAAAAATACTAGTAAAGATAAAAATAACTTAGATAACAATAAAGAAATTAAAGAATTATTAAAAGAGAATAATAACAAAGAGGAAATCGCTGAAGAAATTTCTCACAATAAAAAAATAGCTGATATATTAGGGAATAGATTAGCAAATAAAAATTTTTTCCCTCCATGCTAAAATAATCTTAAGGAGTGAAGCATATGACTGAAAATAGATTTAAAAATGGACAATATGAAAATGCTTTACAATACACAAAAGAGATATTAAATACAAGTTTATCTATGAATGACATAATAAGTAAGAACAATACAAGTGATGAAAAACATGAAAAAGATAAGGATCATAAAGATAGTAATAAATAATAAAAAAGCTTATGTATTAAAATACATAAGCTTTTTTATTATTTATTACTATCTTTTAATGCTAGAAATTATAATAATTATTTTATAGTTAGAAATACGTACTATTTTTAAAAAAAAATAATAAAAATTCGGATTTTAGGTTGATAAAACTTTCGAATCTGATATAATCAAAATATAAACACGAATATTAAATCTGATTTGGATTATAATATACCGAATATTAAGGGGGAGAAAATTTTTTATGAATGAAAAAAATTCAGTAATTTATCAGTTAAATGGAAGACCTAAACTTAAAGAGGCCATACCATTAGGACTTCAACATGTACTTGCAATGTTTGTAGGAAATGTTACTCCATTAATTATTATTTCAGGAGCATTAGGATTAAGCCTTGATGATAAAACTATATTAGTTCAATGTGCAATGTTAGTGTCTGGATTAGTAACATTAGTTCAGTGTTATAAAATAGGACCATTTGGAGCTAAATTACCTATAGTTATGGGAACGAGCTTTGGGTTTGTTTCTGTTGCAACAGCAGTAGGAGCTAAATATGGGTATGAAGGTGTTTTAGGAGCATGTTTAGCTGGTAGTTTAATTGAAATTGTATTTGGTACATATATAAGTAAAATAAGAAAGTTTTTCCCTCCGGTAGTTACAGGGACTGTAGTTTTAGCAATTGGGATTTCATTACTTCCGACAGGTATTAACTATTTTGCAGGTGGAATAGGGGCAAGTGATTTTGGATCACTATCAAATTTATTATTAGGAAGTATAGTATTAGTAACTGTTTTATTTTGTAAGCAATACACTAAAGGAATAACTAGTATAGCTTCGATTTTAATAGGACTTATAGTAGGATATATAGTAGCTATACCAATGGGTAAAATAGATTTTTCTCAAATTTCAAACATGGCACTGATTTCTATTCCTATGCCATTACAATTTGGATTTGAATTCCATATAGATGCAATATTTGCATTTGTATGTATGTTTATAGTTTCTGGAGTTGAAACTGTTGGTGATATAACAGCTATTACACATTCAGGTGTAGGGCGTGACGCTACAGATGAGGAAATATCAGGTGGAGTTATGGCAGATGGATTTGGAAGTGTTATTGCAGCGTTATTTAACTCCATGCCAACTACTTCATTTGGACAAAATGTAGGTCTTATAGCGATGACAAAAGTCATAAATAGAAACGTAGTTGGAATAGGGGCTGGTTTTTTAATATTAGCAGCTATCTTCCCTAAATTTGGAGCATTAATATCTTTAATGCCAGCTAGTGTATTAGGAGGAGCTAGTGTAATGATGTTTGCGATGATTGCAGTAAGTGGAATAAAACTTATAACATCAGAACCTTTAAATAATAGAAATAGTACAATAGTTGCAGTTGCATTAGGGCTTGGAGTAGGATTAACATTAGTTCCAGGTGTTTTATCTCAAATGCCAGAGCCTATACAATTAATATTTGGAGATTCAGGACTTATAGTAGTTGCTATAATAGCTATATTTTTAAATATGGTATTGCCGAAAGAAGAATCAGAGGTAAAAAATAAAATAGAAGTTGGGAATTCAAGTACACAAGCTTCATAAATTTAAGATTAGTAAAATTAAAACAAGTGAACCTCCTAAAAATTATTTCATATTATTTAATTAGAAATAAATTTTAGGAGGTTTTTTATGGAAACATCAATTCAAACAATAGCTAGTAATAATTTACTAATAATATTTGCTATAGTTGCTATAACTGGGATATTATGTAGCAAATTAAGTGAGCAAATTAATATTCCTGATGTTGTATTATTTTTGATTGCTGGGATAATTATTGGTCCATCATTTTTTAAGTTTATTGATATAAGTTCATATCAAATTGAAAATCAATTGATTTTAACATTTGGATCAGCATTTATACTGTACTTAGGTGGAAAAGAAATAAGTTTGAAAGTTTTAAAAAATGTTAAAGCTACGGTATTACTATTATCAACACTAGGTATTTTAATATCAGCATTTATAATGAAAGAAATAATTGGATTATCATTTGAAATAAGCTCAATTTCAGCATTACTTGCAGGAGCTATAATAGCATCTACAGATCCTGCAACATTGGTGCCGATTTTTAATAGTGTAAGGATTAAAGATAAGGTAAAACAAACTGTAATAAGTGAGTCCGCATTTAATGATGCAACAGGAGCTATTTTAACATCAGCAGTAATTACTATAATTTTATCAGGAAAATTTTCGTTTGAAGAAAATATTTATAATTTAATCATAATGATTATTCTTGGAGTTACAGTAGGCTTAATTACTGGAATTTTGCTATTAAAATTAATAAGTGATAAGCCTTATGGTGTGCTAAGGGACTTTGCACCTATAGTATCTATTTTATCAGTTATAATCTCGTATGAACTGGCTACTAAACTAGGTGGGAGTGGATATATGGCATGTTTCATAGTGGGAATTATAAATGGAAATAAGAAAAATTTTAAAATTTGGTTAACTCAAAGGTCATACGATACTGATTTAAATGTTGTAGAAACTTTAGGAACAGTATGTAGAATGATGATATTTATAATTTTAGGAAGCCAAGTTAATTTACATGTTTTAATGAAATATTTATTACCGTCATTACTTGTTGTTGTAGGACTTATTTTTATAGCAAGACCAATAAGTGTACTTATATGCACAATATGTGATAAAAAAGCTAAATGGTCTAGAAATGAAATTCTTTTTATGATGTGGGTAAGAGAAACGGGAGTGATTCCAGCTGCTCTTTGCGGTATAATTACAACTATGAAAATACCTGGTTATGAAATTATTTCATCAATTGTATTTATGACAATACTTATAACTTTGATAATTCAGGGAAGTACAACTAAATATATAGCTGGAAAATTAGGATTATTAGAAGAAGAATAACATATAATTTACTATTAGGTTAATTTAGGTATAAAAATTTAATGGATTTTTATACCTAAATTTAAGGAATAATTAAATTATTTTAATAAAAGTAAAACAATAAAGTGTGATATAATTAAAAAAATTATATAGATTAATAAAATAACTTGCATAATTAAAGAGGGAGGAACAGTATGTTTACACTTACTGATATAGTACAGCCAAACACATTAGAAGAAGCATACTCAATATTGACTAAGAGGAAAAATAATCAAATTCTTGGAGGTACAGCATTTCTAAGAATGGGGAAAAAAAGAATAGGTACAGGAATTGAACTTTCCAACCTTGATTTAGATTATATAAAAGAAGATGATAACTTTATAGAAATTGGAGCTATGACGACTTTAAGAAGCTTAGAAACTAGCGATATTATAAAAAATAATTTTAAAATATTAACTGATTCAGTTAGAGATATAATAGGGGTTCAATTTAGAAATGTAGTTACAGTTGGAGGTAGCGTATTTTCAAAATATGGATTTTCTGATTTAATAGTAGCCCTTCTTTGTTTAGATACAGAGGTGGATACGTTTAAAGGCGGAAGATTAAGCTTAGATGAGTTTTTAAATAAGAATTATGAAAAAGACATATTAAC
>NZ_LBBT01000236.1 GCF_001006285.1 Paraclostridium benzoelyticum | reverse complement strand
TAAAAAAGTACTATACTAAAATTAATTTTAGTATAGTACTTTTTTAACTATTAATAATTTCATCATTTTTAAATTCTATAAAATCTATTATTCGCTTAAAAACCTCTTCTTTTTTAGGCCCTAATGTTAAACTATGAGTTGCATCATCAATCCAGTATAATTTTTTATAATTACTATTTATCCCATTATATAATGCATACGCACCCTCTTTTTTCACCTGTGAATCATTTTTATCTTGAAGAATTAATGTTTCTGAATCTATATTCCTTAGGCAACTACTAGCTGATCTTGATGCGAGGTGTAATTGATGAACTGCATGTAATGGAAAAACGCTATAATGTAATCTATATTTATCACAATCGTCAGTTTTTTTTGAATTAGATATATCCCAACCCGTATATTTTTTAAAATATTTTAATACACCTGTATATTTAACTAATCTATTATTAGGCTTAATAGCGCATGCTAATAATATTAATTTATCAATATGATAATTGGATGCTAGAATAAGTGCTAAAAGTCCTCCCATAGAATGACCAATTACAATAACTTTTTCACATTCAAATAACAATTCTTCATATGCACTTTCAACATCATTGTACCAATCTATATAAGATACTTTTAGTAATTCATCATGAGTTGTACCATGGCCACTTAAAAGAATAGAATTTACTGTATAACCTTTATCGTTTAAGACTTTAGCTAAAGGATACATTTCTGCTGGTGTACTTGTAAATCCATGTATTAATAAACACCCTATATTATTACCATTAAATTTATACGATTTTTTTAAATCCAATGTACCACTTCTCCCTTATAACATCAACTTTAACATCGATTTCCTGATTCACTAAAATTATACCATTTATTGGTATATCTTACAATTTTAATATAACTAAAAAAGACTATATCATTTAGATATAATCTTTTTATTACTATTTAATATATCTTTTTAAAACTTTAGATATAGGAATTCCAATTATTATTCCAACAACTATCTGAGTTATATTTCCTGGTATAGACCCTATCGGTTGAATATAATTTCCATATAATATGCATTCTGTTATATAGTATCCTATTACCATCCATACTCCAGAAATACTTATTGCTATTATATTTGTTATTACGCTATTACCTTGCTTGTTTTTAGACCATGCTATACTCCCAATTATATATCCCATTACTCCTCGTATAATAAATGTAAATGGTGCCCATATAGCCCATTCTGACAATAAGTCAAATAAAGCCATTCCAAATGCTCCTGAACATGCCCCTTTTTTATTTCCAAATACTATCGCTGATATAAAGAGCATAGTATTCCCTAAATGCACTAACCCTCCATTTGATGCTATAGGAAGCCTTATGTTAATAAACCTAGTTGCTATAAATACTAAAGCTATAAGTAAAGATGTTTCAACTATATCTTTTGTTGTGAATTTTTGTTTATTTTTAGTAGTTACAGATTGCATCCAAATTCTCCTTTTATTCATAGTATTTATTAAATAAATTTACCAAACATCCATTTCCTTCAAATCCCAAATTGGTTAAGCTTTTCTCCAAAATATTTAAAATATATATTATACTTTCTAGCCTTGCATTTTCACCCATATGCCCTAATCTTAATAAAGAATTTTTATATTCTCCTAATGAAGTCCCTATGACTACATTATATGTATTCAAAATATAATTCACCAGATTTAGTGCCCCTATTTCTTTTGGTATTTCTATAGCTGTTACAGTGTTAGAAAATCCTGACTCAAGAAACAATTTTAACCCGTATTCTGATAATGCTCTTCGAGTTGCTTTAGATATTTTTTCATGCCTAGTTATAACATTTTCAAGCTCATCTTCAATTATATTATCCACAGCTTTTCTTAAACTTAATATGTCACTTATAGGCATTGTATATGGAAAATGTTTATTTTCATAATAATTATCCCATATACTTAAGTTACAATAAAATCCAATTATATTTGTTTTTCTATTTTTTATAGACTTTTTAGCTTCTTCACTTAAACTTACTATCGTTAACCCTGGTTGAGCCGACAAAGCTTTTTGTGATCCACCAAGAATAATATCTATTTTCCATTCGTCAACTAAAAGCTTTTCTCCAAACATCGCTGCTACAGAATCTACAACTGTAAGTATATTATGTTTATTAAGAAGTGGACATATTGTGCTCAAATCATTCAAAACGCCGGTTGGAGTATCACAATGCACTATTGTTGCAAATTTAAAATCATTATCGTATTCTAAAAATTTTTCAAGTTCATCTGTATTTATACTGTTTCTATGATCTTGGCTAAAAAGGACTACCTCGCCACCGTACATACTCACGAAATCTTTAAACCCATTACCAAATATCCCATTATCTATAACTAGTACTCTATCTCCTTTTTCAATTAAAGAAGCGCAGGCTGCTTCAAGTCCAAGTATTCCTTCTCCACATAATAAATACACATCATTTTCTGTTTTTATAAGATTAGCTAAAGCGTCACAAGTTTCTTTATAAAATTCAACAAAGTCTACATCAATATCTGGATTTGTAGTTTTTATAAATCTAGCTTGTCTTACATTTTCTCTTACATTAGTAGGCCCTGGTGTATATACTATTTTATTGTTCATAATGAAAATATCCCCCTTTTGATTTAAATCTATGTTTTGATTGTATATTATAAAAGACAATAACGATACAATTTTTATAAAATTTTAAAGTTTTTACATTTTGTATCCATACAATTTTAATCCTAAAAAAAATAGATGCATTATGCATCTATTTTTTTAGGGTTAATGTTTTTGTTTTTAGGGTTGTATTATTACTTATTTGGGAGGTATATCCTATATTTAAATAATAATGCACTTTTATGAATTTAATATGAACTTAATATGAATAATTTAAAAAATTATCTAATTACCAGGTCTAACAGATTTATAAATATTGAATTTACTACTTTCTGTTATTTCTTTTGAATCTGCAATTAAATATTTGTCTGTATCTCTAACTCTTACAATATTTCCATCTATCGTTTTCAAAACTCTAGAAAGATCTCCTATGTTTTCTCCTCTAAATAGTGAAGCTTCTTCCATTTTTTTCGTATCAGCTATTAATACGCCACCTTCTCCTACCCTTACATAATATCCTTTTGAGCTTTGTATAATAGCATTACCATCTAAAAATTGTAAAATATTAAATTCCTCATTATCAGTTTGATTAAACTCAGTTGCAGATAAGTATGATCCACCACCATCTATTGCTGTAACAAATCTTTCTTCTGATACAGAAATCATTACTATATCTGTGTACTCTATTTTAGTTACTTCTTTAATTTTAAAAGATGTTCTTTCGTTTTGAATTAAATCGGTAGCTACTAAATATCCATTATTCTCTACTTTTACATAATACCCACCATCTGATTTTAATGCTACCTCTTTATCATTTATAGGCATTAAAGTAAATATTGTTGCATTTTCCTTTTCTGAAACCGATGCAAATAAAAAATCATTTTTAGAATCTATTTTAATATAATATCCTTCTTGAGTTTGAATTAAAACACTGCCATTATCTACATCTTGTAAAATAAATCTATCTGATAATTGACTATCTTCCTTATTAGCTATCAACCTATCATCTTCTCCATTTACAGATACATAATTTTCATTAAAAGTTGATTTTATAGTTACTAATTTATTTCTGTTATCATTTAAGTCCCTTTTTGCTTTCTCATAAGTAAGTTTACTTATAAGTCCTTTTTTATATAAATACTTAAAATACATCAAGTGTATGTTATTTTCCTTCACGCTAAAACCCCCTACATAATTTTTATAATAAGTTCTATTTTTAATATATGAAATGTCTATATTTTTGTTTCTATTTGAATTTTATAATTGATAAAATAAAATGACCTATAATAAAAAATTATAAGTCACTTTATTCTATCAATTTTTTTCCCTTGATAACTTATATAAATTATAAAAATTAATAAGCACAATAAGAAAATTTGATATAGCTACTGGGTATGCATTTACACTTACACCATAGATAACAAATAAAATGCATCCTATAGAGTTTATTACTCTAAGTTGAACTATAGATGTCATCATTAGTGAAATTACTATAAATACAGAAGCTAAATATCCTACATATTCAATTGGGGCAACACTAAACATAAAACTACTCCTTTTTATATAATTATGATTAGTGTTACTTTTTTTATTTTATTGTATGCATATATATTTAAGGTTTAAATATTGTTCAATTTCTTTTAAGGGTATATTGAATTTAGGAATTGAAACATAGTATGGAGCTATTTCATAAATTTCAAAATATACTACTAAGTTATCATCTGTCATATAAAATTTTTGATTGTCTTTTATCCCTTTAAATCCTTCATTTCCTTCAAAAAATAGTTCCTTATTTTTTTTAATGCAACTTTCTATATAAGGATTTATAATTTTTTTATAATCTACATCTTTATTAAATAAATCATTTAATAAAACTTGTTCTCCGGTATTTAAATCATAATTATAAGATTCCAAGTAAGTCATCCCATGTGCTCCACCAGTAAACTCGTAAAACTCAACAGGTATACTTATTAAATTATTTTTATCATAAGTTACATCAAAGTTTGAGTAGCCTTCGTATTTAAATTTAACATCTCCATTTTTATAAATTTGCTTATATTTTAACGATTCTTTCTCCAAATTTTCTTTAAATTTAATGATATCATTATAAATTAGTGTATTTATATTTTGGATTGTTCCCTTATTGTAATCATTATTGTAAATATATTTAGGGTAAATTAAAATCTTAGGATACGTAATTTCATATTTTAAAAACTCACTTTCTTTTTTTAATAGGTATTCCCCTACACAAGAATTATTAATTTTACATTCAGTATTATTATCCATATAAAACCTCCTAAGTAATAGATTCTATAATAAAGTATGTTTAATCTACAAATTTGTTTAAACTTAAAATTAAATGCTTTGGTTGAATAAAAAAAAGAGCGTTTTACGCTCTTTGCATTATAGGTATTTGAATACTAAATTCAGTTTCTATATCATCACTATAAACCTCAATATTACATTTGTGAGATTCTAGTAATTTTTTAATTGAGTACAACCCAAATCCTCTATTTTTACCTTTTGATGAGTATCCTAGTTCAAAGATTTTTTTTATATCTTTAATCTTGCTACCGTTATTTTTTATAGAAATATTATGGTAGTCTATATCACTATAAATATCTACATGTATATATTTATATTCTTTATTATATTTTTTTAATTCATCTATAGCATTATCTATTATATTTAAAATTACTGAACTAAGTTCTGAATCTGATAGCTCTATCCCCTCTAACAAACTATCTATACAAGCAGTTAATTGTATATCATATCTTAAAGCTCTTCTCTTTTTAGTATTTAAAATTGCATCCATATATGAATTGCCTGTACAAAAACAACTTAATCCACTACTTGCATCCTCAGATAGTCCAAGTATGTATTTTCTAGCATCTTCATTTTTCCCGCTGGATACTTGCATCAATATAACTTGTAAGTGATTCATGTAATCATGTCTTTGCATTCTCAATGCATCAACAGTGTCTTCCATTTGCTTTAAGTTATTTTGCATAAGATTTTGTTGGATTTCATTTAAGGCTTTTCTTTTATTATAATTTATAAGTACTAATAACATTCCTGAAAGTATCAAAACAAACCCTGACATTAAAAATAACGTTAAAAATTGTGAAACCTCATATTTTAAATTTTTATTTTCATATACAATAAATACAACGATTCCAACAACGGTAATTATACACGTACTTATATAAAATATTAGTCCTTCTATTTTTTTACTTTTATATGATTTACTAGTGCTATCTATTTCCTTAATAAATTTTTTATACTTAAACATATTTATAAGCATAAACATAATAGATATAGGTATATAGTATATCAAAATTTTTAAAATTTGATTATTTAAAACATAATCCAGATTAACCCCTATAACGTTTATAAATGTTACAGATATTATCTCCAAGCAAAATAATGTTGATGCTGTGATTATGGTAGCTACTACACACCTTATAAATTTTACTTTTGAAAAAATCTGCATAATTGTAATTATTATACCAATCAAAATAATTGTACTTATACCCTTAGGAAAATTATTTTTTATAAAATAACATAAAATACAATATATCAGTGTCATATAAAATATTTGTATTCTTTTTATCCTTTTTTCTACTATTAAACTCAAAGATGTAAAAAATACTAATCCCTCAGGTACCCCCATGAAAATCAAGTCGACAATATCTATCTCCTCCACCCCCTTTAGTTTAAATATTAACATATATTTTCAAACTCTTCCATATTTAAACTAAACATTATACATTTATTTATATTTTGCTAATTTCCTATTTAAAACAAAAAAAGAAAGTGTTAACACTTTCTAAAAATTAAAGATATAATTATTAAAATTCCTATAGTACCTGATATAGGGTACATAAAACTTACAAGATATGAAAAAGGGAGCATACCTCCCATTATGCCTAATATAGTACAAAGTATAGCCATTATATTAAACCCTTTTGACTTTTCTAAATAACAACTGCTACATACATTCCAAAGAAGAGGAGCTGCTGTAGTATATATTCCAGCTATAAGTATTATAGAAAAAACATTACCGACTAATACAGAGATCTGCTTTGCCATATATAGTGTTGGAATTTCTTGATTATATGTATTTTGGATATCTGATAAAAGTGCTATGTTTATAAACATAGCAGATAATATAAGTATTAACCCACCTATAATACCTGCATATTTACAATTCTTTATATTATGTATAGTTTTTCCTGCTCCAACTAGAAATGGCGTTGCAAATATTATATTCAATCCACTATATACAAAAGCAGCCATAGGCCAGTTACTAACAGCTTTTGTCATTTTAAGATTACTTACTATATTATCTATATTATATAAATTTTCATAGTTAATACTTATAGTCATTAAGCTTACAACTATTGCAATTATTGCAATTATCGGACCTATACTTCCTAATATATCTACTACTTTATTCATACCTAATATAACAGATATCATAGTTATAATTGCAAGCAAGAATCCCCCTAAATTTTTATCTATTCCATAGTATTGGTTCATGGCTGCTCCAGCTCCTGCAATCATAACTATAAAGCTACAAAGCGAAAAAACCGGTATTATTATTTTAAATATACGTCCTAACTTATTTCCAAATAAATATAAAAATATATCATTGCTATATTTTAATTTTTTTGATTTTCCTATTATAAATAGCTTTGCACCACAATACATCATAATAATCATACATACAATTCCTGATAATATGCTTTTACTTCCTTGAGCTGAGAAAAATTGCAGTATTTCTTGGCCTGTAGCAAACCCGGATCCTATACATACAGATATAAATGCTCCTGATAGTAATACTATCTCTTTTATGTTTTTAGTAATTTTAACCCCCTCCTATATATTAGCACTATAGTACTAATATATAGGAGGGGGGCTATTTATATTACTCAATTCATTTAATTAATAAAAATTATAAAATCATTCCCATACAAACTATATTAAAGAATTCTTCATCTATATAAGTTTCATTTTTTAATACACCTTCTATTTCAAATCCACATTTTTTCTTTTGATTTGATGATATTGTTCCTATTCCTATTATTTTATCATCAACTAAAGCAAGTATCATAAAATTTTATATATCTATATTATTATTAATTTTTTTATTATAATACATTTATAGTTGTTATTGGCTTTCTTAACATATAATGTTCTTCAACCGGTATATCTAATTTCATTTTTACTATTTGTTTTGCATGTGGAGCAGATTCGATAGGCTCATTTTCTTCATTGTACATTTCTAAAATTTTGCCATACATAGTTTCTTTATATGGTCCTATTATTTCTATTTCGTCTCCTACAAACATTCTATTTCTTTGTTCAACTATAACTAGTCCACTTTCTTCTTCATGTCCTCTAACTACACCTATAAAATCATAGTTTCTTACATACGATGCAGATTCATAGTTTTGATCTCTAGTAGATGTTTTCCCTAAATAGAATCCTTCACTAAAATGTCTATGGCTTCCTTTTTTAAGTTCTTCTAACCACATCGGATTAAACTCCCAATTTTCAGGATCTTTTATATACTCATCTATAGCCATTCTATACGCTCTAACAGTAGTTGCTACATAATATGCAGTTTTCATTCTTCCCTCTATTTTAAAACTATTTATTCCACTTTCTATAATTTGCGGAATATAGTTTATCATACACATATCTTTTGTATTAAAGAAAAATTCTGCATCTACGTCATCTAAAACTTTTTCATATTCTCCATTTTCTTGTTCCTCAACCAATGTGTACTTCCATCTACAAGATTGTGCACAAGCTCCTCTATTAGCATCTCTACCTGTTGTATAGTTACTTATTACACATTTTCCTGAATAAGACATGCACATAGCGCCATGTATAAATGCTTCTATATCCATACCTTCCGGAGAGTTGTCTCTTATCTCTTTTATTTCTTCAAAAGATAGCTCTCTTGCCATAACAACCCTTTTTGCTCCTTGATTATACCAAAATGTAGCTGATGCAGCATTAGTTGTACTAGCTTGAGTACTTATATGTATTTCCATGTTTGGCACAACTTTTTTAACTACGCTAAATACTCCTGGGTCACTTACTATAACTGCATCTACACCTATTTCTTCAAGTTCTTTTAAGTAAGCTTCTAACTGTTCAAATTCTTCATTCCTAGGTATTATATTTACAGTAACAAATACTTGCTTGCCTCTTTCATGCGCAAATTTAACACCTTCTGCCATATCTTCTTTATTGAAGTTCTTAGCAGCAGATCTCATTCCAAATATTTCACCACCTATATAAACGGCATCCGCTCCATATATAAATGCTGTTTTTAATCTTTCTAAATCACCTGCTGGTGCTAATAATTCTATTCTTTGCATAGCGTCTCCTTTATAAGATATTATTATCTAAAATACCCTCTTTAAAATTAGTTGATTTATACTTATTTTTAAAGAGGGCTATATATAGTATTTTTTATTATATTTTAAATATTTAATTTATACCCATAAAATAGTTTCGATAATCTTTTTTAAAAAAGTATACTGAAACTATTTTATTATACCAAAGTGTCTAAATAAAATCTAGTTTGGATTTACTTTTTAAGTAATTATATATTGTACTAGCCATGTCTAAATCTTCTTTTTCTATACAATTTTTATTTTTTTCAATATGAGAATTTTCTTCAAAATATTTGTAGAAATGCTCTTTTAAACTTTTGTCATTAAAATCTTTTTTTACTACTTTTGAGTACATTATATCTTTTCCCTTAATTATATACACTTTTTTTCTAGTGTAATCAATATCTATAGATGTTATTATTACCTTTTTTGATTTCATATAATTTATAACTTCACTTCTACTTAAAATAAGTTCTATACAATCTAAGTTTTCTTTGTACTTTGACGCTCTTTCAAAATCCAACGTATTCACTGATTCTATTATTTTTTTATTTAAATCATTTATTAAGTCTAAATTTACGCCATTAAGCGTATCTATCAATTTATTTATAGAATAACTATACTCTTTATTGTTTTTGATTTTACATGGTGCCATGCAAAATCCTAAATCACTATTTATACAACATTTTAATTTATTACTACCTTTACATGTTCTTAATTTAAAGTATTTGCTCAAGACTTCTACTATGTTTTCTAATTTTTGAATTGATGTATATGGTCCAAAATATAATCCATCACAATCATTATCTGGAACACATTCCAAACATGGGTAATCTTCGTTGGTGCTTATTTTTAAATACGCATATTTTTTATCGTTTTTTAAAAGGGTATTGTACATAGGTTGTAGTTTTTTTATAAGCTTACATTCTAATACCAACGCATCTAGTTCCGTATCAGTTTCTATTGTTTCTATGTCATCTATAAATTTAATCATTCTTGTAATTTTTTTTGATGGATTATATGATGGTAAAAAATATTGAGATACCCTATTTTTTAAAGCTTTTGATTTTCCTACATAAATTATATTTTTATCTTTATCTTTCATAAAATATACGCCTGGTGTTTGAGGTAAAGATTGTACCTTATCTTTTAACTTCATATAAATCTCCTTTTTATGTTTGTGCATACATGTATTAAATTTATTTTCATCCATTAGATTATCTCTAACTGCTTTAGCTTGTTCTTTTGTTGATATATTTGCCCATAAAGGTATAAATCCTTCCGTGTTTTTTCCTCTATTCACTAATAGTTTATATTTATCCTGGTTAATTTGCAAATCATAATAATATCCAGTTTTAATGTTATAAATATTTTTGTTTATTTATTTTTTTTATTTTTAATACTTATTTCTACTAGGTAATTATATTCATATATCATTTAGTAACTACATTTTTTCCCAATTAAATGTTATTATTAAGTTATAAAAAATCTCGGAGGTGTGTTCATGAAAAATTTCGTTGATTGTTCTTTTATAGTTAATTTCAAAGATCCTATTTCTCTATTTTTAATAGATTGTAGATTCGATTTATTCGATGAGTTTTCAGGGTATAATGCCTATAAAGATTCCCATATTCCAAATGCTTTTTTTCTTGATATAAATAAAGATCTTTGTGGCTCTCCTAAATTACATGGTGGAGCTAGGCCTCTACCTGATAATGATATTCTTCAAAACAAATTATCTTCATTTGGAATTGAGCTTAACTCCACAATAATAGTTTATGATGAAAAATTATATAGTTCTCCACGCGCTTTTATTCAGTTAAAACATATGGGGTATAAAAATGTATATATACTAAATGGAGGTTTCAAAGCATGGAAAGATAATCATCTTCCTATTACAAATGAAATCCCTTCATTATTACCGCCCAAAACTTCTACCTTATCACCCAATACAAGTATGATATGTGATATAAATTATGTACGAGAATCAATTAAAAATACTAACATAGTTTTAGTGGATTGCAGGGATAATAGTAGATATACTGGAGAAATTGAACCACTTTATAAAAAGCCTGGACATATACCTAGCGCAATAAATATACCTTGGCATAATAATATAGATAACAATGGTTTTATTAAAGATTTAAATATCATTGATAAAAATTTTTCTATCTTAAAAAATAAAGAAGTTATCACTTATTGCGGATCCTGCATAGAAGCCTGTATAAATTATGCTTTGCTGGATGAATTATCTTATAATGCTAAAACTTATATAGGAAGTATGAGTGATTGGATTAGCTATGATGAAAATGATGTTGAGTCACTATTTTAGTATTTGATTTTGAAATATCTTTTTAATATGTTAAAATATCATAGTAAATTATAACAACAAAGGAGAAAGTCATGAAAAAAGAATTTTTAACTAGCGATAAAGTATTTTTACAAGAAAGTAAATTTGCTAATGTACTAATATCAAGCAATGGATATGTAGATTTCCATGAAAAACTATCTAAAAGCGATTTAGATTACAGCGATGATAAAGTTTTTGAAATAATGCCTAGTGCTTTTATAGATTTCAACCAACATTTATATGAAGATATAAATCATATGAATTCAATTAGTTGCGGTTTATATTTAGAAAGATCTTTAGTTACTTTTAGAATTTTCTTATGGGGTGCTAAAGGTGAAGGCTTCGAAATATTCAAACATGTTTTACGTGGTGATGAAATCGAATCTTTAAAATCTATAGATGATATGAAACAATATATATATATACATTTAGATGAATTAGAAGAAGGCATTTTAAAAACATATAGTATGTCTGCTATGCATTCTTTTGAACAACTTGGAATGGGAATAGAGAGTAAAAAACTTCCTTTACATAGCATACTTCAATTTATATCTATAGATAATAATATAGCTGATTTTAGATAATATTTTTTAAATCTAAATAACTTTATTATAAATAAAAAAATATAAGTTTTGCTTCCTAAATTCAAAGTAAATTTAAGTTGCTAAAACTTATATTTTTTATTAACTAGTTATATAATATTCCCATTCTTATCTTATCGTTTAAATTTTCATTTAAAGCAAGTGTGAATATTAAGTCACATTTTTCATCAATTTTACCTTTAATATTTTCTAACATTTCATTTAATATAAATAAGACTTCTTCAATTTTACAGTACTCATTTCCAAGGCTTATAAATACTATTCCTTTTTTCTTTGTTAATTCATCATTAGTTTTTATTATAGTGTCAAATAGCATATCTACTAATTCTTCTTTACTTGTTGAATTATTACTTTCTACAAACCCATGAGCTAAGCCTTTTTCTTTTGATAAAATTTCTTTTAAATCTGTTAAATCTATATTTATAGTACATTCTTCTGAAACAGATTCTACCATCATATCAATTAGCTCACATATCAAAGTAGCGTTACTGTCTCTCATTACAAACTCTGCATTAAAGTCAAATTCAACCTTCTTTTCATCTTGATTAACATCAATTCCAATCGATACAATTCTTCTCTCTTTTGCCATATAGTTTATAGCTTTTACTATATCACAAGTTCTTTGTTCTTTTGAATTATAAGTAATAAAAACTATTTCAATTTCATCTAAAATTTTAGCTGCATAATCTTTATCTATGTCTTGATTTATAGATATTTTTTCTGTATCTAATATCTCTTTATTATTTTTATAATTCACTATGTATTCAAGATTTTTTATACCATCTTCACTTACACCTATTATTTTTGCATACTTATTGTTAAAATTCATAATATTGTTGCTCCTTAATTTAATTAATAATTTTTAGTAGTAATAACCTTATTATTAACTTTCTATAACTTTCTAGTACTATATTACTAAAATTATGCATTATAGTAAAGTCTTAACTTTCATAAGTAATTTTACTTTTTAATCTTATTT